>NZ_JAVJTO010000050.1:0-53822 GCF_040220235.1 Coleofasciculus sp. B1-GNL1-01 | reverse complement strand
TGTCAATTTCTGTCAAGGGCGTTCTGACCAAACTCCCAGTCATTTTATCATCAGTGGACGCGGCGGAGTTCCGCCCACAATTTCTCAAGTCACGGGAACCGATAATGTGTGGGAAGATTTACGTCCGTTGACTCCCAGTAGTGATAACTCTCCGGCAAAAATTGAACCTGTAACCCAGACTCGTTCAACCCCAATCATTGAAGCCCAAGGCTTCCTAAAATTACCCGATGGAACAATTGTTCTCACCGCCCAAGCGCCTAATGTTACTCCTCATCCGGGTTGGCAAAATCCGATACATTGTCAGAGTGCGGTTGAGTGATAAGTGGGGGATAATGAGGAGATTGAGTTGATGAGTATCGAGGGTATATTTTTTAACGCAGAGGTTCGCAGAGGTTTACGCAGAGGGCGCAGAGGGATTGAGTGGTGGGGAGGTGAGGGGTTGATGGTTCGGAAATAAATAGGAGGTGGATGATTGATGACGTTTATTAATCCGAAAACCGATTTTGCCTTTAAGAAGATTTTTGGGTCGAAGAAAAGTAAGGAAATTTTGATTAGTTTCCTGAATGCCATTCTGTATCAAGAACAGGAGATGATTCAAGACCTAGAAATCCTTGACCCTTATCAATCGCCTCGCATCCAGGGAATTAAGGATTCCTATTTAGATGTGAAAGCCGTCATCACCGGAAACAAAACCGTCATCATTGAAATGCAGGTACTTAATGTTTTAGGCTTTGAAAAACGAGTCCTGTATAATGCCGCTGAAGCCTTTTCAATTCAACTGGGAGTTGGGGAAGATTACAACCTCTTAAATCCGGTGATTGCCTTAACCATTACTGACTTTGAGATGTTCGCCAACAGTGCCAAAGTCATCTCTCGCTATTGCCTCAAGCAGAAAGAAACCTTAACCGATTATACCGATGATATTGAATTAGTCTTTGTCGAATTACCCAAATTCAATAAAACCTTGGAGGAATCAGAAACCTTAACCGATAAATGGCTCTACTTTCTCAAATTTGCCAACACCTTAAAAGACGTGCCGCCGCCAATGGCAACGATTCCCGCCATGAAACAGGCATTTACTATCGCCAGACAGAGTAAACTAACCAAGCGAGAGTTAGAAGCCCTAGAGAAGCGAGAGCTATTTATTCACGATAGTCAAAATGCGATTCGTAAAGCCAAACTGGAAGGAAAAGAGGAAGGTATGAACGAAAAAGCAAATGCCATTGCCCGTGAACTCCTTGATGTTTTAGATGTTGAAACAATCAGTCAAAAAACCGGATTAAGCATTGCCGAAATTCAAGACTTAACCTAAATGTCAGTTCCCCTTCTCCCTTGATGGGAGAAGGGGTTAGGGGATGAGGGTGAAAACCTTACCAGTCATGCTTTTTACCTTAAATTGACACTAATAAAGACGTGCGCCCCATCCAGGATTGAGTTAAATCGATGCACTTCCCAAACAACAAACAACAAATGACAAAGGACAAATGACGAATGACTAATAACAATCGCCATCTACTCATTGGATTTATTCTCGGATTATTCCTATTCATCGGTATCCCCCCTGTCTTATCCCAACTGGATACAATTACCCCCCCTATCCAATCCGCCGCCCAATCTATAACCCAAGGGAGAACCTATTACGCCGCCAAAGAGTATCAACAAGCCATTCACTTCTGGCGACAAGCCGCCCAAGGCTACGAAACCCAAGGGGATACCCTGCATCAAGCCCAAGCCTTGAGTTATCTCTCCTTAGCCTATCAAAAACTGCACCAATGGACAGACGCCGACGCCGCCATCACAGCCAGTCTGACTCTATTAGATACCGTAGCAGAATCAACAGAGCGATCGCGCCTTTATGCTCAAGCCCTGAATCACCAAGGTCGTCTAGAATTAGCCTTAGGGCGGGCGGAATCTGCATTAGCCACCTGGAAGCAAGCCACGCAAATCTATCAGCAACTCGATGATGACATCGGCGTCACAGGTAGCCGATTCAACCAAGCCCAAGCCATGGAAGCTTTGGGATTCTATCGTCGCGCCTGTCAGATTTCCCTGCAAGCCCTCCAGGTAGACAATCATTGCAACTTATCTGAGTCAGGCGAATTAGACGCCGCCGTTAACACCTTTACCCAGCACTCTCAACCCGCATTTACCGTTGTCGGGTTACGCCATCTAGGAAATGTTCTCCGCCTGGTTGGACATTGGCAAGAGTCAAACCTTATGTTACACCAAGCCTTAGACTTAGCCGCACAAATCGACTCCCCATCCAACCAAAGTGCTACATTATTCAGTTTAGGTAAAACCCAATACGCCTTATACCGTCAAGCCAAAGACTTATGGGAGAGAAGTAATATAATCGAAAATCGCGACAAAGCCAAAGAATTGGCAAGGGATGCATTAAACTCCTATCAGCAAGCCGCCGCCATCAACACCGACTCCACCACCCTACCCCTAGAAGTCCAACTACATCGACTCCATTTATTAATCGACTTTCAACAGTGGTTACAAACCCTAGCCAAAACCGATACAACCGCAAACCCCGCCGAATTTACCCCTCAAATAAAATCCCAAGTTGAAACATTACTCAACAGTCCCCTTGCCAACTTACCGCCCAGTAAAATCGCCATTTATAGCCAACTCACCTTTGCCCAAGAATTACTGCAATTACCCCAATATGACCCAAACTTTAGTCATGCCCTAAATTATAGCCAAACCGCATTTAACCAGGCAAAATCCCTGCAAAACAAACGGGCAGAATCTGAAGCCCTGGGCACCTTAGGTCACATTTACGAACACAATCACCAATGGAAAGATGCCCAAGACTTAACCCATCAAGCCCTCGGTTTAGCCCAATCCCTTGACACCGAAGACTTAGCCTATAAATGGTTATGGCAATCGGGACGAATTTATTGGCAACAACAGCAAAAAGAAAACGCCATTCACGCCTATAACACCTCAATCAACGTACTTAATTCCGTGCGGCGGAACTTATTAGCCATCAACCCTGGCGTGCAGTTTTCCTTCTTAGACGATGTGCGACCCATTTATCAAGAATTCCTGCAAATCCTACTCCAACCCGACGCCAATCTTGACCATCTCCGCCAAGCCACACGCATCAGCGAAGCCCTACAACTGGCTGAACTCGAAGACTTTCTCCGCTGTAGCTTTACCAACTTAGTCTCCATTGACCAAAGTGAAAATCCCCCCGATGCAATTATTTATCCCATTTTACTCGAAGACCGCCTCGAAGTTCTAGTTAAATTGCCCCAATCTGAATCATCTCCGGCAAACGTTTATCGGTATACAACCCAAGTTTCTGCTAAAGACTTTAGCCAAACCCTCTACGACTTACGCCACCAATTAGACGACTACCAAAATCCAGTCAACACCCTCATTTTACCCTCTGCCCAAAAACTCTATAACTGGTTACTAAAATCAGCGCAAGCAGACTTACCCAAAACCGGAACTCTAGTCTTTGTACTGGATAGCACCCTACAAAATCTCCCCCTTTCCATTCTCCACGATGGTCAGCATTACTTAATCGAAACCTATAACATTACCGTTAGCCTCGGGTCACAATTTCCCAACCTTAAACCCTTATCCCCAAGCAATTGGCAAGGGCTACTAGCCGGAATTCATAAACAAGCCGATAGTTACCCACCCCAATTACCCCCCTTATCCAGTGTCTGGGAGGAACTACATCAGATTCATAATACTGTCCCCAGCCAACTTCTAGAAAACGAACAATTTACCCAAACCAACTTCCTAAACCGACTGATTGACCATCCATTTTCCGTAATTCATCTAGCCACCCACGGCGAATTTAGTTCAGATGCAACCAAAACCGTCATCTACGCTTGGGACAAGGAAATACCCGTAGAAAAATTTGGTCAACTCCTGCAACAGAGAGAACAAACTCGCAGCGAACCGATTCAATTATTAGTCCTCAGCGCCTGTCAAACAGCCTCTGGAGATCAACGCGCCGCCCTAGGATTAGCCGGAGTCGCCTTAAGAACAAATGCTAGTAGTACCGTCGCTAGTTTATGGCGAGTTAGTGATAATTCTACCGCCCAATTAATGAACGAATTCTACCAGCAATTAAATCAAGGCATTCCCAAAGCCGAAGCCCTAGCCAACGCGCAACGAAAACTTCTAACGAATCCCGATAATCCATCCCATAAACATCCTTACTATTGGGCAGCATTCATCCTCGCCGGAAACTGGTTTTAATCGTTCGTAGTAAGGGAACCTTAGCCTGTAAAAATGTTGGGTTTTCTACGTAAACCCAACCGACAATCAACTTATCATAGTCAAAATGTACTGGCGTGACCGGGTTAAAATAGGACTTTGTTTGTAGTAAGCACTTTAGTGCTTTAACGCCTAGCTGGAGAGGGCTAAAGCCCTCACTACGAACCAAATCTATTTCACCAAATTAGCTGGGTCAGTCCACTACGTCAGCTACGTCAGCATTTGAGTCTATGACAAATCAATTTAATCGCTGCATCGCTTTTTCTATGTTCTCAATCCGCTGTTCAGCACCAATTGCCTCATATCCCACCTTAGCTTCTTGATACCAAAGCCGCGCCTCTTCATAATTATTATCCATTTCATAAACTTCGCCTAAAAACTGGGCTACTTGCGGAGTCAATTCAGCATTATTTAACTGCTGATAATGGCTGTATGCTGCCGTTAACACCTCAACAGCTTGCGGTAATTTTTCCTGCGCCACAAAGGATCTCGCCAGTCCAATTTGCGCCTGGGCAAGTCCGGCAATATCTTGACGACTTCTTGCCAAATCTAGGGATTCTTGATAAACTAATTCTGCTACTCTCGGTAACTCCAATCGATTATATAAATTCCCCAGACTCTGATAAACCTCTAAATTTTGGCGATTTTTTTCAATCGCGTCTGTTAGCGTTTGAATCGCCAGAGTCATCAAGTCATAATCTTGGTAAACTTGGGCAAGTTGTAAAGCCATTTCATCTGCACTCAGATTCTGCTGGCGAATCTCTTCCACCTCAGCCATAACAGATTCAGCTTGGCTGGATGTCATCAGTCTAAACATCGATTTCCCCGCCTTTCCATCCGCCTCAACCATTAATTCATAATTAATCCCAGGAGTTAATGGAGATTGATTAGCCGGATAGGAAATTTCGGTGTCTCGCACATTCGGTAATTCCCAGACAGTTTCCCCCGATCGCAACAAACGCACGGTATACTCTTGAGTATCGGCTAGCGGTGTCCAAGACAAGGTAGGTTGAGGATTTAGCAGCGAACCTCTGGGGGGAGTGATAACCCGAATATCCGTAAAACCACTGCGACGAGGGAAACGACAAGGACCATTTTCTGGGCAGATTGGCTTGGGGTTTTGGGTATCCGCGATCGCACGTTGCCAAACAATGCTTTCGATTCCCATTGCTAGAGCAAATGCGACGAGTAAGGAAAATAATACCTTAGGCTTCATATTAACACAAAAGCACGGTAGCAGCACAAAACATTAATATCATTGTATAGACATTAATGGCTACATTGCTATCACTATTGCTTGTATTAACAAAATTGTTGCTTGTCTGAACAAAATCGTAGGGTGCGTTAGCGCAGCGTAACGCACCGTTGTTCTGTAGAATTACTGTGAATTTAAATATTCCTGGGCTTCACCTTGCCAAGTTTGAACTTCGGGCAATCCTCTCGACTCAAATTCAAGGCAGTTTTTCCAGGAAATCAGTGCATTTTTCTCATCGCCTTGTTTTTGCTGTACTTGGGCGAGTAAGCAGTGTGGCGCAGCTTGGGTTTCATCTAGAGTAATAGCAGCTTGCAAATAGTTCTCGGCTTGCTGATAGTTAGCTTTTTGTCTAAATGCCCAGCCGATATTTTTGTAGAGTACGGATTGGAGACTATTTTTTTCGGTCTGATCTAAATCCAGGGTTTCTGTACGCTTCAATGCCTTGAATAGCAGATTAATCGCTAAGTCATAATTCAACTTTTTCCAGATTTGCAGACGGGCGAAATTGTTCGTAGCATCAATACCGACATAACCGTTATCTTGCATGGCACGTTTATATTCAGCCAGCGCCTGTTCAAGGTCAAATTTTTCGATGTCTTTGTGGGGTATTTCTAACTCGTAAAGTACTCCTAAATTGTAGTGAAGTGTTGCCCTTGTTTCAGCGTCTGGCTTTAGTTGTAAAGCTTGGATGAATTGTTCTTTAGCACATTTAAAGTCTTCTTGATAATTACAAATCAGTCCTAAGTCACTACGCGCTATGGCACTATTAGGATTAATTTTAACCGCTCGTTCCAGATTTAATCTAGCTTGCTCTAAGCGAAGTTCCATGAGATCTTCTCGTCCCTGTTTAAAATAATACTGAAATCGCCAAGGTTGTGAGACATGATATCCGCCAATTCCCATGATTCCTAGAGTAATAATAGTGGCAATTCCTTTAGGCGATCGCACCCAGCAACCCAACCCCCGCAACCACAAACTGACGCGGGTTAACCCCTGCGCGATCGCTTTCACATCTTGGGGACGATTCACCGCCGCATCCGCCATCAAATCATCGATAAACTCTGCCAAAGGTTTAGAGATTTGCGGTGCTTTATCTTGCCAAATTAACTGACCTGTTTTAGGATTGACAGGTAAGCAACTGGGCGGTTTATTCGTGAGTAAATAAACCAACGTGCGTCCCAAAGCATAAAAATCAGACTGAGGCAAACATTTACCCTGAATTTGCTCCGGTGCGGTGTATCCTTCTGATATAATCTTAGTTAGTTCAACATCGCCCCGAAGTTTAGCCAAGTACGTCTCGGTAATCTCCCGCACACTACCAAAATCAATCAATACCAATCTGCCATCCGGCTTCAGGATAATATTACTGGGTTTAATATCCCGATGAAAGAATTGGTTTTGGTGCAAGTAATCAATAATCTCCAGAAGTTGTCTCAGCCAGTTGAGCGCTAATGATTGAGAAATCGCCCCATACTGTTTTGCCCAGGCTTCTAAATTCTGTCCCTCAATTTTTTCCAGAACTAGGCAGTGTAATTCTGTGTTATTATTAACAGTAACCGTAAAATACCCATCACTCTCAACTTTCGGAATTCCTGGATGATTTAACAGTTCCAGCGTCAAAGCTTCCCGTTCAAACAGTTCAACTAATTTGGCATGATTATCTTTGAGAACCTTCATCACTTTCCCGGTTCCCTGATCATCCACCTCAAAGATATCGGTATATTTCCGCGAATCTAATCGACGTAGGGGTTGAATCAACCGATATCGGTCATGAATCAATAGTGGAGTACCGCAGGTTTGGCAACACTCCAATTCATCGGGATTTTGACGCTGTTGACAGTGGGGATTAATACAGTAAATCACATAGTTATTAAGGGTAGGAGGGTAAACCTGTAGAGACGTTGCATGCAACGTCTCTACAAATCATTCAGTTTGAACGTTTTCACATATTTCCTAATAATCGGTTGTAAAGTAAAAAATGGTTCGCTAGTCTTTTTCTTATCACCCCCAGTCTTCTCAATCAGAGAACGTCCCCGCAAGGAGTCCAATACCTCTAATAATTCCGAAAACGAGATAGAATTATTTTTTTGCAACGTCCTCAGAGACAGCGGCTTGTCTTGACTCGCTAAACTCTGTATAATTTCTTTCTCTAAATCCGATAACTTCTCAAACTGTCGGTCGAGGTTTTCCCGAAAGATATCATCAACTAAAATCGTTTGCAGGTTAGTGAATTCCACCACATCCCCATTAAAATACTCTTTAATCGTCGCAGCGACTAACTTTAAAGCTAAAGGATTCCCTTGATAATCCCGAATCAAACTCTCCCATTTTTCCTCACCCGTTAACCCGTTTTCGGCTAAGATTTGGCGGGCGGCGTCGTCGGGTAAGGGGTTAAGTTGTAAGGAATGAACCGAGGGACGAGTTGTTTCTAAGCGCCGGATATCTCTCAGGGTTTCTTGAGAACAAAGTAATACACAACCTTGATGGGACGTTTCACCAACTTGTCTCAGGAGTAACCCATAATCCTCATAGTCAGGACTATAGCGTCCAAATCTATCACCGCTTCGCACAATTGTCTCCACATCATCCAGGATCAATAGACAACGGTGCTGACTTAAATAATCTCGCAACAGAGAGAGTCTCTCATTCAAGTCTGTAGGTAAATCCGATTCTTCCTGATTTCCCAAACTTGTAAGCCAATCCGCTAAAAGACTGTCCAGGGGTAGCGGATTTCTAAGCGATCGCCAGATAATAAACTCAAACTCCTCCTCTATCTCCTGCGCCAGGTTCACCGCCAACGTGGTTTTACCAATTCCACCCATTCCCAGGATGGCGACTAAGCGCGAGTTATCCTTGACAATCCATTGCTTTAGCCTCTCCAGTTCCTCTTTACGCCCATACATCACCGAGACATCCGGCGCTTCTCCCCAATCTCGACGCCGAGCGGACTGAGTTTGATGAGTTTGATAAGCACGGATGAGGCGTTGTTTCAATTCCACTAACTTACCCGGACCCGTTCCCGTAATCTCAAACTTGCGATAAACTTCACCCAATCGCTTCCGCAAGGCGATAGGAGTGATCCCCAGGAATTGAGCAATCTCATCCTGAGTTGACTGACCTGTCAGGACTAACGACAACGCCTCCAGTTCAGTGTCAGACACACCGCGTTCGTCGGTCAAGGTTTTCAGGAATTCAGGGGGAATCGGGGAAGTCAATGTCTTCGTTTCTCACGTCAGTCTGTACTTCTCATTATAGACTGTGAGACGGACAGTTTGCTCCGTTCGTCGTTCGTTCGTCGTTCGTAGTTGAGGAACCTTAGCCTTATCCACCTATAGCAGTATCCTCTCGCGTAGTTACAGTACAAATGTTCTAAAGCACTCCTGATAAAGCCTCCATTTCTAATGTGTAAATACGCCAGCGCGTAGCGCTATATCAAGGGAAGCATCTCTAGTCTTAGTCCATTTTAATGGACTTTAGCTATAAGCCCGGAGTTTGAACTCCGGGTTCCTCCAGGTTCCGGGCGGGTATCTGACTTTATATAAGGTGAGAATTAATTCAGAATTTTATCTGCCACAATTGGGTCTTTGGATCATTTTTTGTCCCTAAACACTACCAAAAACCCAAATGTGAGGCTTGGTTAACCCCATCACAGAGGCTAACGCCGAACATTTGATCCACCAGAAGAACGCAACGATGGAGCCGCAGCCGCACCATAATTCACTCGGCAACCAATATTAAAGATACTGACACCACATTCTAGGGGAACTACGTCACCGTTCCGCATGGCACTACAGCTCACATAACCATCATTGTTGGTATCTTTCATCATGCACTCAATGGGTTCTGCACCAGCACGATCAGACCAAGAATTCATCCCCATCCCAGCAACAATGTGATGCCAGAAGAAAACCAGCAGGAAGAAACCCAGAAAAATTGAAACAACGGCTGTCGTGATTAACCCGGCTTTAAATTTCCAACTTTGCAGAAAATTGCCCGACTGAGTTGGAGCTGCGTCTGGCGTAGACGTAGATTCATTAATTGGTTTATCTTGAGTTTCGGTCATTTTTTTCCTCAGATCTTAAAGTTTAATCGAATCTGACCACTTTATATTCAACGTTGACCACTCTGAAAATTATAGTAAATTAGTAGGTAGTCGTCTCTAGAGGCACTGGGGCTGGACTCGTTGGCGAAGCCTGTTCCGAAGGAACGTATCGCACTCCCTTCATTACCATCTGCACACCCCCTTCTGGGGAAACCGTGAAGCCACGACGTTTGGGTTTTACGGGTTTGGTATCTCTTAGTGCTAACTGATAGCGCGACAAAATAGTCGCCAGAACCAGTTTCATTTCCATCTGCGCCAATGCCAAACCCACACAGCGACGACTGCTACCCCCAAAGGGTAAATACTCGTAAGGAGAAAACTGGCGTTCTAGGAAACGTTCTGGCTGAAACTGTTCCGGTTCGGCATAGATATCTTGCCGATGATGAGTCAGGTAAATGGCAGGAAACAATGTTGTGTTGGCGTCATAGTCATGACCCATAATTTGCATCGGTGCTTTGGTAATGCGGGGGAAGGTAATGAAAACAACCGGGTAAATCCGCAGGGTTTCTTGGCAAACGGCAGTGAGATAGGGTAATTTTGCGATCGCCATTGGTTCTGGGTGAGTCCCTAAGCCATCCAATTCTTGTATCAGTTTTTGATAGACCTCAGGATGTTTGTGAATCCAATAAAACGCCCAGGCTAACGCCGTCGCCGTCGTTTCGTGACCAGCAAACAGAAGCGTCAGCAACTCATCTTTCAACTCCGCATCGGTCATCGGCTGACCCTGTTCATCACGCGCCGACATCATTAAACTAAGGACATCATCTCCTTCTAGGTGTGACTGTTCTCGACGTTCATCAATCTCCGCTTGCAAAAGTTGATAAATTTGCTGCCTGCGCCGGACAAAGCGCCCCCAGGGACTCCACGCGCCCCAATCTTGTTGCAGAAATTGGAAAAATAGCAGACTGGAACTCAGGGGAGAGTCGGTCATATTTAACAGGGTTGCCAAAAGGGGCTTGAGGCGTTGGTAACGCGCCCCCTCCCGCAGACCAAACACGGCTTGCATAATCACTTGCAGGGTAATGTCCTGCATTTGCTCCCGCATACAGAGTGGCTTGTCAACTTGCCACTGACTAGCAACCTGTTCGGTAATGTCGCCAATTAATTGAGCGTAAGTCTGCATCCGTTCCCCATGAAAGGGCGGCATAATCAAACGTCGTTGCTGTCTGTGACGGTCGCCATCAAGCAACGATAGGGAATTTTCTCCCACTAAGGATTCAAGAATCTTGTTCCCCCGACCTGAGTCAAACTGTTTGGGATCGGTGGTAAAAATTTCCCGAATTGCTTGGGGATGGCTGAGGAAAACGAAAGGCTCAAAGTTTCTCAGATTTACGGTAAAGGTGTCCCCGTAGCGCTTGGCACAACTATCCAAGAATTCCAGAGGGTCAATAATCCACTGGATCAGTTGCACAATGGCAGGGCTTGTCGGACCTTCAGGCAGTTTCATGGCAGGGTGTTTGAGTTCATGTTTCTTAGAGTAGCGAATTATCGCCTATTGACATAATCCTGATTGTATGAAATAGATTCAACTCCTTCCGTGAATCCCGTCTGATGACCTGGAATTATCGCTGCATAACCCAGAATTGATTAACTTTAACAACATTCAAGTTGCAAAACGTTGTAAAATTTTCATAAAGTTAATCTACCGATACAATTATTTAAGGTACTCAGCATGACTGCAACAACCCCAAAAACTACGTCACCCGTTCCAGCCTTTTGCGAAGGCATCCAATATTTTGGGCAAGCCTTACCGGGTTTGGAGACGTATGGTGGAAAATCTGCCATTGCTGAGGACAAGGTTGCGATCGCCTCTCCCTCTGACCCAGCGGCTGTCTTCCAAACTCTCCTCGCGGCTGATGCCCTGCGTTACCTCACCCTGCAAGTCACGGCATCGAAAGCATCCGGTCATCCGGGCGGATTTGCCAGCGTCGCCGAAGGTATCGCCGCCTTAGTCATGCTGGGCTATAAAAATATTATTACCGAAGTGGGACACCATGCCCCCGGCTTTTACAGCACCATGTTCTTAGACCGTTCCTTAGAGGACATGGGGATTACCACCGTGCAACAGATGCGGGAACGGTTCCGGGAAATGCATGGACTCCTAGGACACCTTTCCGGTCAAATTCCTGGACTGCTTAACCCCGCAGGACCCTTGGGACAAGGGCAGCATTTCGCCATGGCGGGGGCGTTACTGCACCGGGATACCCTTTTCCCCGTGACAATTGGCGACGGGGGGATTGGTGAACCTTACGTGATGAGTAGTTTCGGTCACTTCCACACCGCCTATCCCGATGTCACTAACTTCCTACCCATCTTAGTTTGGAATGGATACTCTCAGGAACACCACAGTATGGTATCCACCAAACCCAATGAAGAGATGATTGAATATTGGGAAGGTAATGGATTTAAAGAAATTATCCTAGTCAATGCCAAAGACTTTGACGACGCCAACCAACCCGGTGAATATGTGGATAGCACCGCCTTTTCCTGGGAAAAACGCTTGGAATTTACCAAAGCTGTCTTAGAAGCGACAGACAAAGCCGCTAAATCTGCCCTGGGCGGTAAGCTTACCGTACTAATTATCAAACAGCTTAAAGGTTCCGGTGTCCATGCGCGAGGGGCTAAAGCCCACAACCTCTACGGCTACCATACCTTAGACAATGAAGAGATTGTCCAAGCCTTAAAACAGCGTGCCTTACCTCCAGCCGCGTGGCAACTGGTACGCAGCAACTTTGAACGGGCGGCTGGGGGTCCGGCGTCCCATCAGGTAGTGACGGAGAAGGAGTTATCCCTACCGGATTTAGGCACATTACCCTTAAACGAATTTGAAATTAAGAGTGATAAGCAAGTGGCGACGACGGCGATGGGGGCGTTAGTTGCCCATGTCGGGAAACAAGACCCTAACTTTATCATTTCTAACGCCGATGGCAATGCCGCCTCTGGGATTAATAATGTTAACGTGGCGCTGAAGATTCTCCATCCTACCGTTGATGACCTCTATTATCAGGGACCCAAGGGTCAGGTATACGAACCCTTAAGTGAAGATGCTTGTGCAGGGTTAGCCGCGAGTTTAGCTTTGTTTGGTTCCCGTACTCTGTGGTGTTCCTATGAATCCTTCGCGGTGAATGGGTTACCAATATGGCAAACCGTTACCCAAGCCATGGCAGAATTGCGCCGTCCAACACCTGCGACAATTACCTTATTTACCGCTGGCGCATTGGAACAAGGGCGTAATGGTTGGACTCACCAGCGTCCAGAGATTGAAAATTACTTTGCTGCGATGATGCGGAATGGTAATGTGTTCCCCTTGTTTCCCTGTGATGCCAATAGTATCCAGGTGTGTTACGACTGGGCGTTAACGATGAAAAATAAGGGGATTACGATTACGGCGAGTAAGTCACCTTTACCGGTATTAACCACATTTGAACAAACCCGTCAAGCCTTAAAAGATGGGGGTGTGGTACTCCATGAAACCGAAGGGAGTCAGAAAGTCGTATTTGCCGTGATTGGCGATATGCCACTGATTCCCGTCTTAGATGCAGCCGTTCACCTGGAAAATCAAGGAATTGGGGTGCGAGTTGTTTCTGTAATTAGTCCCCGACGTTTGTATCGTCCCCATGATGTGGCGTGGGAAACTTGTAAGGAACCCGATAGCCACTTTTTAGATGATCAAAGATTTGAGGAGTTCTTTGGTGGCGATGCGTTAATTGGTGTAACCGGAGGTGCCAGTGCCATGCTGGAACCATTGATGTTACGGAGTACCGTTAAGCGCGATATTTTTTCCTGGAAGCGTGGAGAAACGGCATCAAGTGCGGGTCAAGTTATGGCGTTTAATGGGTTAACGGCTGAGAATTTGACGAAGCGGGCGACTGAGTTGGTTGGATAAGATTGATTTGCATTAGGGCTTGCTGAATCAGGATTGTAGAGACGCGCCATGGCGCGTCTCTACACAGTGGGGTGGGGTTGACGGTCGTGATATTTCTGACGCCGTTACCTGTTTGCAAAATTTGAAATCAAGTTCTAGCTTTGCGATTAGTATAGTCACACAAATGGAATTAATTGTCGGCTGTGCTAACAAGGCAGAGTTGCAAACACTATATCGTATCCGTAAAGCAATCGAATTATATTAGTAAGCTAATGTTAGAAAGCTTAGTTGATAGGTTGGACTCTTGAAACGTAGGCTCTCGCCTTCTCGTACTCGCCTAGGAGAACCCGAAGAGTAGAGTAACCCAATGCAAGCGGGTTAGACTGTTGGGTTTCGACTTCGCTCAACCCAACCTACTTGAACTTACCCAAAAGAACAATGACGGTTCATATTGTGTAGATGTAATATTAAATGAGTTGGAGAAAGGCTATAGATATGACTTTGGCATCAAATGGAAAAGCCGCAATCATCCGTACAGAACGGGGACTGACTATAGTAGGTACACGCATCACCCTCTATGATGTGATGGATTTTTTGAAGGCTCAGTATCCCCCTAAGTTAATCCGTGATAAATTTAATCTTACGGATGAGCAAATTAATGCCGCATTGTCTTATCTTGAAGCTAATCGCACTCAAGTAGAAGCTGAATATCAACACGTTCTGCAAACCAGGGAAGAAATTCGCCACTATTGGGAAGAGCGCAACCGCGAACACTTTGCCCGAATTGCCACAATGCCCCATAAACCTGGTCAAGAAGCTTTATGGGCAAAGCTAGAGGAGCAAAAAGCCAAACGCGCCTCAAAATTGCCATGAATTTTCTGGTAGACTACAATCTTGATGGATATGCCCTGGTTTTTCTGGGAATCTTAACCAAAGGGGCTTGGCTAGAGTTTCTGTCTATCCAGTTTGTAACATTTACAGAAGCTGGATTGTCAATGGATAGTAGCGATCGCCTTGTCTGGAGTTATGCTCAAGCCAACCATAAGATGATTCTCACAGCGAACCGGAATATGAAGGGTGATGATTCATTGGAGCAAGTCATACGCGAGGAAAACAGATCGAATTCATTTCCTGTCGTTACCATTGGTAGTCTTGAGCGCCTTGACGAATTTGACTATCGAGAGCGATGTGTTGAACGCCTCATCGAGATTGTACTGGACATTGAAAACTATATGGGGGTTGGTCGCTTATTCATTCCATAGTGCCAGATAAAGGAGCGAATTCATGAAAGCACAATACCCTATGTTTTCCCAAGTTGCCCTGGCTCAAGACTTACCAGAATACAACCTAAAACGGGGAGATATTGCCACAATTGTAGAATATTACCATAAGGCTGAAAGTGAAGAAGATGGATACAGTTTGGAAGGGTTTGATCTGCCTCAAGTGACAATCGAGGTTGCCGCCTCGCAAATTATCCCCGTTGTTCAATAGCAGTGAGAATCAGCAATTTTACGCAAGTTGCGTCAGCTATCAGAATTGATACCAAATCCAGGTTAGCCACCCCCTTTATAATCTAGTCCGCGCAGGCGGACTTTGTTTGTGTAGCTGCGACTTCCAGTCGCCATGGCTAATTCTAAACATATTTTTCAATACAATCGTATTAGTGTACTCCTGGTACGCTCTGTGTTAAGGTCTGATATAGTTGAGGCGAGAATGGCGTTTATTAATGGGATACGACAGTCGTAATTTCCCGGTTAATCTCATGTTAAGTTGAAGGTTGAGACTTGGGCAAAAACAATGACTAGGAGAAACCCTATGCAAATCACAATAAACATCCCCAAAGACCTAGAACAAAAGCTGATTCAACAAGCTACCCAACTCAATATTCCCATTGAAAGCTTTATCCTCCAATCCTTGCGTCAACTGACTCAAACAACCCAAAGCAAAGTTGCCTGTTGGTCAGATACTATCCTTAGCTATAAAGGTGATCCTGACTTTCCAGTATTTGAATCTTACCGTGATCAACTTCTACCACCCCGCGAACCGGAGTTATTCTAATGCGCTACCTGCTTGATACCTGCGTCATTAGCGACTTCATCAAAGGGGAACCCGCTACCCAAGCCCGACTCAAGCAAACGTCACCAACTGACATTGCGGTTTCCGTGATCACGGTTATGGAATTGCGCTATGGGTTACAACTCAACCATCAACGCGCCCAGAAAATTGAACCCGTTATTACCAGTTTTCTCAGTTCCATTACCCTGCTTCCTTTTGGCATTTCAGAAGCAGAACAAGTGGCTCATATTCGTGCCATTCTCAGATCTCAAGGACAGCCAATTGGCGCTTACGACGTGCTAATTGCTGCTACTGCTCTTCAGTACAACCTTGTCATGATCACTGCCAACCAACGGGAATTTGATCGAGTTCCTGGTTTACAAACTGAAAACTGGCGACAGTTATAGAAGAGCATTATTTGAAGAGCAAGCTTTTGGATATCACTCACAATGTCCCGTCAACTCGGTCAAGCAGCTTTATGGGCAAAGCTAGAGGAGCAAAAAGCCAAACGCGCCTCAAAATTGCCATGAATTTTCTGGTTGACTACAATCTTGATGGATATGCCCTAGTTTTTCTGGTAATCTTAACCAAAGGGGGTTGGCTGGAATTTATGTCTATCCAGTTTGTAACATTTACAGAAGCTGGATTGTCAATGGATAGTAGTGAATTATTCCGGTTGTTCAGTAGCAGTGGGAATCAACAATTTTACGCAAGTTGCGTCAGCTATCAGAATTGATACCAAATCCGGGTTAGCCACCCCCTTTATAATCTAGTCCGCGCAGGCGGACTTTGTTTGTGTAGCTGCGACTTCTAGTCGCCAAGGCAAAAAGGGGTTTACTTGCGTTGACATGCAGCCTTTCAACTGAGCGCTCTTATGGGATTAGCCACTAAAAGATATAGTATAGTTTTAACAAGGTATCAGCATGACACAGGAAGAGTTGTTGAATGAGTTTTTATCCCTACCTGCTGAAGCACAGCGCCAACTTCTAAACTTCATCGCTTTTTTACGACAAAAATACAGGATAACTGAACCTGCATCTCAAGCCAGAGATGTTGATTGGATAAATGATCCATTCATTGGGATATGGCGAGAGCGTCAAGATTTAGCTAATAGTACGGCTTGGGTGCGTGGTGTTCGAGAAAACGAGAGGCTAAAATCCCGTAGCTAATCCAACTATTGTAGATATATAATCAATGTTAGAAAGGTTAGAACTCCATAATTTTAAAAGCCATCAATCTACACAACTTAGCTTTGATCGTTCCCGTTTATATGCTATCGTCGGACAAAACAGTGCTGGGAAAACATCAGTCCTGCAAGCGTTGCATTATCTTAGTCGATTGGCTGGCTCAGAATTTAAAAATATCTTCCAGCAGGAAAGATCACCTCAATTTATTACAACAACAGGCAAAAACAATATGTCGGTTACTGCCAGCGGTTTTTGGGGATATGACAAGCGGCAAGATTGGCAAGCATCCTATAGCTGGACACAAGAAAAGCCGGATTATTGGCATCCAAAGGCGTCGTGGAAAGTAGATGGCAAACTCGATAACTGTGAGGGATGGCAAAGCTCACTAAAAGATGCGGAATATCCCATTCCTCAGTCTCTCAGACATACAGTTTATCTTAAGCTAGTAGCCAGTAATCTTGCCAAAGCAGCGTACAGTGACGAAATTACACCACGAGTTGAGTATGATGGTTCAGGACTAGCACCGACTCTGGACTTTCTGCGTAATGAGAATCCAGATAATTTTCAAGCTTTAGAAGAAAGGTTAAGGCAAATCGTACCCGGTATACGCAAGATAGGCGTCAAGCGAGCAAAGGTTGTCGTCAATCGCCAGCGTTCCCTCGAAGTCAATGGTAAATTTATTCCTTATGAAGAAACTCAGGAACTTACCGGACAAGAAGTTGTACTCGATATGAATAGTGGTGAGCGTATACCAGCCCATTCCGTTAGCGAAGGAACAATACTTACCCTAGGATTGCTGGCTGTGCTGATGAATCCTAATCAACCTAATTTGGTTTTACTCGATGATATTGAACAGGGACTTCATCCCAAAGCCCAACGAGAGTTGATGACTGTTTTTAAGGAAATTATTCAAGACAACCCGAATTTGCAAATTATCTTTTCAACTCACTCTCCCTATATTATTGATGAACTGGTTCCTATTCAAGTACATGTTTTAAATAATACTGATTCCGGCTTCACTATCTCCAAGCGGTTAGATGAGCATCCTGATGTGGAATGGGCAAAACAAACGTTAACAACGGGTGAGTTTTGGGATGCTGAGGGGGAAGATTGGGTTGTTGCAGGAGAAGGAAGTGACTGAGTTTATTGTTATTGTGGAAAGTGGTGCAGATGCACGAACGGCTACCACATTAGCTGAGCGTGTTTTGGTCGAGAAAGTAGATTGGTTAGATGAGGATAATCTTCAGTATTTTTTCCAGTGGAGTGGATTACAAAATGGAACACAACATTCCTGCTGGAGTGACATTGGTAAAATTATTGACGAGGCAAAAGAACAACTGAGATTTAAACCGCCACGATTTTTGGGTCATGATAGAAAGGGTGAACCGTTAAAAGCTGATGGGGCAATATCTGTAAAAGTCCTGAATTTGGTTCGTTTCCTGCAAAAAACACGACAGATTAAGGCAATTCTCTTTATCCGTGATGTAGATAATCAACCAGAACGCCGCCAGGGGCTTGAACAAGCACGCTTAGAACAGGTTAATCGACAACCTTTATTAGAAATTATTATTGGTACAGCGAATCCCAAACGTGAGGCATGGGTTTTAAATGGATTTGTTCCCTTGAATCAACAAGAAAAACAAATTTTAGCAGAAATAAAAACTAAATTAACCTTTGATCCTTGTACGGAATCACACAGATTACGCTCTACTTCACGGAAAGAACCTGATCGAATGAGAAATGCGAAAGTTATAGTTGAACAACTAACAGACGGAGATATGAGACGCGAACAGCAGTGTTGGGAAGATACAGACTTAGAACTTCTGCGCGAAAGAGGTATTCATACAGGTTTGGTAGACTATATCGGTGAAGTTGAGCAACGATTACCCGCTCTAATTCAATAGATACTGAAACTTGTCTCGATTGGCTTAATTATTACTAAGCATTTGTGTACTCCTCCGAAAAGTTTAAATTCACTATGACTATACAACTTACAGAACAACAAAACCCAGTTAACGACCAGTATTTTATCCTACCCGGACGTTATAATTGGCAGCAATTCAAAGCAATTCAAGCCGTGATGCAAGAGGTTCCTGGATTAAAGTTAACTTATCTTGATGGGTGTGTGGAGTTCATGACGACAGGTGAAGACCATGAAATGATTAAAAAATTTCTCGCGATTCTCATAGAAGCCTATTTATTTGAAACGGGTATTCGATTTATTCCGATTGGGAATGCCACTCGTGAAGCTGAAATGAAAGGGGCTTCCTTTGCTCCCGATGAGTCTTACTATATTGGCACAAAGAAAGACCATCCTGATCTGGCAATTGAAGTGGCTCTCACCAGTGGCGGAACGGATAAACTCAAAAAGTACAAGCGGTTTCAAATTCCTGAAGTTTGGTTTTGGCAAAAGAATAAGATTTTCATCTACCGTTTTCGGCAAAATGACTATGAGCAAGTTGAGCGCAGTGAGTTTTTACCTAAATTAGATTTAGAGTTGCTGGTGCGCTGTGTGTTAATGTCTGATATAGTTGAGGCGAGAATGGCGTTTATTAATGGGATACGACAGAACAAAAGCTGATCCAACAAGGCGATTGAAATCGCTGCTACACAAACAAAGTCCGCCTGCGCGGACTGGGTTATAAGGGGGGTAGCTAACTCGGATTTATTATGACATTACGGTTTCTGTGATCACGGTTATGAAATTGCGCTATGGCTTACAACTCAACTCTCAACGCGCCCATAAAATTGAACCCGTTTTAACGGGTTTTAGCTTTTAGCCCTAACTTTAGTTAAGGGCTTAAGTTAACTGCTCTAGCGATACGATTATGGCGCTAAAGCGCAACTACAAACATTAAATGCCATGGCTTTTGCCAATCACCCAATGACGACGGAAAAAACGAGCTAGCGCTGATTCTTCTAGGGGTAAGTAAATCGGACGCCCATGGGGACAGGTGCGGGGATGGCGGGTCATTTTCCATTGATTTAATAATGTCTGCATCTGGTCTAAGGTTAAGGGTGTGCCATTGCGAATTGCACTGCGACAAGCTGTGGCAACTTGTGCGTTTTGTAAGTCTCCACCTAAACTGAGTTCTAATAGGGCATCAGCACAATCATCTCGCTGGTGCAGTAGGGCGGGTGCGTTGCGAACAGCCCACATTTGATCGCCAAAGGGTTCTATTTCTAAGCCAATCCGTTGCAGTTGTTCGAGTTGAACGGGGGTTAAATGGTTGAGAATTACGGGCGGTTCTAGGGGAACCAGTTGCCAGCGATCGCACAGTTGTTCGTACAAGACTCGTTCATGGGCAATGTGTTGCTCAATTAACCACATTCCTGTATCATGTTCTGCCAGAATATACATGTTACGTACTTGGGCAACGGCTTTTAATTCAACTAAGCCAATATCCGAAGTATTACGCTCCTGTTTTGGTGACTCATCCAAGTGATAAACGCCCTTTTTTGCCGAGGCTGTCAGTAATTTGCCGACGCGATGGGATTGAGAGGCGGTGTCGAAATTTTCCGCCCCAATCCGCAAGGCTTGTTCAATGGCTTGGCTAATCTGTTCTTGCCAATAGGAAAGGGAATGCAGATAAATTTCGGCTTTGGCGGGATGACGATTCCAATCAATTTGACTGGGGCAAATTTGTAGGTGAATAAAACAAATTGGATAGCGATCGCGTGGTAAGGTTTTCGCCATGGCGGTGAGAATCGTTTGTTCCAATTCTGGCGATCGCACTAACCGTCCATTTGTCGCTACTTTAACCCAATCCGGGCGGCGACGGTGACAGCGATCAGGCAATCCTAACACTAAATGTAGAGACGCGCCATGGCGCGTCTTTGGGGTTGAGTTGTAAGTAAACTCCCTTATCTCCCCTGCACTCCCCTCCTCTGGTGTAGGAACATCTACGGTTAATTGCTGCAAGTCATGCACCCGAACCTGTTTGAGAAGTTGTGGGATGATCTGTTGAGTCGTTTTACCCGGACTAATTGTAAACCAGGAGCGATCGCTTTGCTGAACTTGCCAAGTCACCGATGGATGGCAAAGGGCTATATTCTGTATCGTGGCTTGGATTATGCGTTGTTGTTGACTCCTCGACGGTAATCCCTGACGACGCAGACGCCACTTGCCAAATAGATTCGAGACAGTCACCACGGTACCTGGCGCGATCGCAACCGCTTCTGTGTCTTCTGCTTCTCCCTCGGTATTATACCTACAGCGCCATCCATTCAATGTACCTGTCAGTCGGCTGCATATCTCCAATTCGGCTAACGCTGCAATACTATGCAAGGCTTCACCGCGAAATCCCAAACTGGTAATCTTGTATAAATCATCGCGACTTTGAATTTTGCTGGTACTGTGGGCTGATGCAGCTTGTTGTAAATCTGTCAAGTCCATACCCGTGCCATTATCTGCCACGCGCACGCGCCACAAATCAAACCATACAGCCACAGCGATGCGCGTCGCCCCCGCATCCAAAGCATTTTCCACCAATTCTCGTACCACGGCGGCTAAGGAATCAATCACCTCGCCAGCCGCAATTAAGTTAACAACCTCCATTGGTAGGGTTTGAATAGAACCAGTCATAGTTTTGAAGTAGGGGCGGGGTTAGCACTGTTGCGTTTCGCTGTTGATGATAACGTTTTCTCAAAACCAGCCCTGTAAACACTGATTTCACGGATTTATTGAAACGGTGGTGGAGAGGGTGTCACAGGTTAGTTACACTGATTTCACGGATTTAGGGTAGCGGTGGAAACACTGATTTCACAGATTTATTGAAACGGTAGTGGTGGGGTGTCAGAGGTTAGTCACACTGATTTCACAGATTTACGGTAGCGGTGGGGCTGTGATACCAAATCCGGGTTAGCCACCCCCTTTATAATCTAGTCCGCGCAGGCGGACTTTGTTTGTGTAGCTGCGACTTTTAGTCGCCAAGGCAAAAAGGGGGTTTCTTGTCTGTGTTAATCTGTGTCATTTAATCGTGAGACTTCTGGAGAGTGTTATTCAATCTGTGTAATCTGTGTTTCGGAGAAGCTCTAATTTATTTTTTTCTCCCCCTGCTTCCCCTGCTCCCCTTGCTTCCCCTGCTCCCCTTGCTTCCCCTGCTTCCCCTGCTCCCCTTGCTCCCCCTGCTCCCCCTGCTCCCCCATCTCCTAGGGGTAACATGACTGTAAACGTTGTACCCACACCCACTTCACTGTGAACCGCCAATTTACCCCCGTGTAAATCAACCGATTTTTTGACAATGGATAAACCTAAACCTGTTCCCTGAATATTACCCACATTTTTAGCCCGATGGAAGGACTCAAAAAGTCGCTTTTGATCCTCTGGAGGAATGCCAATCCCTTGGTCTTTAATTTCAAACAGAACCTCCTGTTCTCGACAGTGACAGTTAAACTGCACGGTAGAACCTGGCGGTGAATACTTTACCGCATTTGTCAGCAAATTAGTCAAAATATGCCGCAGGAGTTTTTCATCCATGCAAGCCTTGCTCGCCATACCTGAATTAATCCAACTGATTTCATGCTGCTTACCGATACCTAGTTCAATGTCTTCGACTAAATCCCGGCACAACTGGTTTAAATTTAAGGGTTGAGGATTAAACTCCAATTTGCCGGATTCCGCTTTGTTGACAATCAACACATCATCTAATAGGGTTGTCATGCGGTTCACTGAGTCTTTAATTCGATTAAAGTGTTTGAACTTTTTCTCCTCCGCCCAGTTATGACTATACTGTTCCAGTAATTCGGTCGAGGAATAAACCGCCGTTAACGGAACCCGGAATTCATGACTTGTCATGGAAATAAAGCGAGATTTTAGTTCCGTAAGTTCTTTTTCTCGCTCTAGCGCCTGAAGCATTTCCGCTTCCAAAAGTTTACGCTGGGTCAAATCTCGACCGACATAGACGAAATTGAGTGAACCTTCTAGATCAGTTATCAAAGCCGAACAAGAAAACGCTACAGCGACGGTTTCACTCTGTTTAGTCAGGCAATTTAATTCGATGTCCTGAAATGTCGAACTATCCGGTGATAAATGACTTAAGTTATTTAAAAAGTCTTGATTTTTAATAATTTTGGTAATCGGTTGTCCGACTAATTCGTCTATCTTGTATCCAAATAGACTTTGTGCGGCACGGTTTGCCGTTTTGATGTCTCCTGAAGCTGTAGTGACTAATAGGGCATCAGCCATTGAACTGATAATTTTATCAATATAATTTTTAGAATGAGTTAGCGCACTTAATAATAGATTAGTTTCATTTGATTTTTGAATTAATTTTTGCTGTAACATCATCCATTCGGTAACATCCTTAAAGAAAAGGATTAAATAATTTTCATTCTCATCTTGATGGTGACAAATATGTAAATCAAAATAAAAAGGAGAATCAGTCGCTTTAGCTGTGTGATGCTGATCAGCTCGAACAATCCCTGCTAACTGAAAACTCATCTGCCGTCCTGCTAAAATGTCCATCATTACCCCTTCCATACCGACTAATTCCGGAAAGGCTAAGCGGACATCTTCGCCTAATTTTAAATCTTGAGGAGATTCCGCAAAATTAGGAACACCGTCAGACAAGTCTTGAACGAGTAACTCGGGATCAAGGGTGAGATACTCGTAGTCGGGTGCTAATACTTTTAAGCGGGACGGCATACAAATTCTAAGCCCTTAATATCTTATCAGCAAGTTGTCCAAAAATTTCATCGACATAAGCACCTGTTTTCGCTGAGGTTTGATAAAGTCCGGCTTCGGGATTTAAGTCTTTATCCTGAACGATTTGAACCAGTTGGTTCAGTTTTTCCGGTTCGACTAAATCCGATTTATTTAAGGCAATGGCAATTTTGCCTTTGGGATTAACCGATAGAAACAGGTTAACGTGTTCATCTAATCGCTCAACGGTTTCCAGGCGGCTGACATCAGCCACGACGATGACACCACTCGCCCCCTGTAAGTAACTGGGAGCGATGGATTTAAATTTAGTATGTCCCTCCAAGTCCCAGATGAGCAACTGTAAATTTACGGATTCTAGGGTTTTCCGGGAGATCTTCACACCGACGGTGGACAGATACTGATCGCTAAACTGGCGTTCGACGAAGCGGCGAATTAAGCTGGTTTTGCCTACGCCAAAGTCACCGACGAGACAAATTTTTTTGGATATTTTAGCCATTGGTCATTGGTCATTTGTCATTGGTCATTGGTCATTTGTCATTGGTCATTGGTCATTTGTCATTGGTCATTGGTCATTTGTCATTGGTCATTGGTCATTGGTCATTGGTCATTGGTCATTTGTCATTGGTCATTGGTCATTGGTCATTGGTCATTTGTCATTTGTCATTGGTCATTGGTCATTGGTCATTGGTCATTGGTCATTGGTTCGGGGTAATCCTTTTTACTGTTCCCTGTTCCCTTGTCCTCATGTTTAACTTTAATTATGTCCGACTACTTATGCTGTTAACGGGCGATCGCCTCAAATTCGACGAATCGGCTGTACTTATGGGGTTCATCCGCATACACGCCTGTGGGGGGTTTGGTGGTTCCGGACACTTCTAAGCGTCTCGCATCAATCCCTTGACGCACTAGGGCTTCCGCGACGGTTTTTGCCCGTTCCAGGGCTAATTCCTGATTTTCTAAGGGTGTACCACTGGGATCACTATGACCAATGACTCGCAGGGATTGGTTGGGGTAATCGTTGAGGAATGCAGTCAAGGCGTCCATTTTGGCTTGTTCTGAGGCTTTTAAGTCAGCGGAATTGAGATCGAAGTAGATGCGAGAGGCTAAGGCTAGAGGTTGTAGTTGCACGGTGTTGGTTACAGAGTCTACTCCCGGAATTTCCTCCAACGCCTCGGTGATTTTCTGGGCATCTTTGACCTGAATGACACTGCCTTCTACGGTAACTTGACCGTCCTGAAAATTCGTCCAAATTGCCAAACGTTCGGTTTGATTGAGGATCGCGGTGACACGCTCAACCTCGGCGGCGACTTCGACGGGATCGGGTGGAACCTTGATGGCAATGATATCATTATCTATCTCACCATTGGGTAGAGTCGTTTGGGCAATTTGTCCCGCTTTTTCGACGAGATATTGATTCGGTAATTTGCCAGATAGGGTAATCGTATCACCTTGGGCTTCCACGTTTAAGCGATAGACGGCAAGTTCGGGATCAGATGCCAAAGCAACAGCAGTTTTTTCCTCAAACTGCTGATTAACACCACTACGATGCAGATGAATACCCCAAGGAATAAAAATCAAACCCAATACAGCAGCACAAACGCTTAACAAGGCGACAGGAACTTTACGCGGCGGCTTTTCGGATTTGGGATTAACGATGGTTAATGATTCCAGAAGGGAGGGGATTTGATCCGGTACATTATCCGGATCACCATCAAAGGATTCGATCGCCTTCCCATGGCGAAGAACGATCGTACTTAAAGCCTCGCGCATTTTGTCGATAAATGACTTCGGCGGATCGCCTTGTGTCACCACAGCCAGATAACAGTACCCAGCGACTTCCAGGAGAATGTCACAATGTCCATATTCGATGCGATCGAGTTCGGAGATTTCACCGGATTGCATAATACAATCATTCACAAAACTGCGAATGGCGGTTAGCATCCCCGCCACCATATCTGATTCCAAGTGTTGTTTGCCAAAGGGTTGAACTTCAGCAATCACTAATCCTGAGGCTTTGTGAATCAGAAAAATTGCTTGGATGCTAAATGGCATCGACTCTTTAAATATGAGTTCTGCCTCAGAGATTCCCTGACTTTTCGCCCGAATTTTGCGAGCAATTCCCTCCGGACTTAAGGAGTTTTCTAATTTTTGATCAATCGCCCGCATTGCTTCGGACAAATATTTATAGAACGTCCCCCCCATAACTGGATAAAGGGCGTCTACCATGGCATCCCGTTCAATATCAATTTGTTCTTTAATCGCCGCACTCATTTCTGGGGCAATGGCTCGGGCAAATTCACCGGGATTACTGAGAATTTGATAGTTAACGGCGGAGGGGATAATCGGCGCTAAGGCGGAACAGATGCCCTCTTTATCTTCTTTGGTTTTCGCCTCGATCATCTCATCCACAATGGGCGCGATCGCACTTGCCATTTCTTCTCTAGCTTCAGCAATTTTCATGCTTAAAATTTGAGTAATTAATGGCAGCATTAATTTAATTAAATTACTCGGATCATAAATTTGATTTTCTAAAGAGGAAAATTTTTCTTTGAGTAGTTCAATCCCTTCTTGCGAATCGAGGATATCGGGAGTTAGGAGTAATTTTTGCAATCGTTCAAATTCATCCTCAATATTTGCATCATACGAAGTGAGGGATTCCTGGTTCTGGTTTTCAGGTATATGTTGAAGCTGAGACGAGGAGGCGGCTGACTGTTCAAATTCCTCAGTTTTTGGCTGATCAGATTCGCTTAACTGGGATGAGTATAGTCCATTTTCGGCTGACTCTAATGAGGATTGATTCAACTCTCCTAGTGCTGTTAAAAGTTGATCAGAAATTAAATGATCGCTGGAGTCGGTAGATTTTTGAGACACGTTTTCAGGTGAGGTTGGGTTGATCTGAGATTGATTCAATGAGTTCAAGTTTTCAGAGGAGGATAGTTCAGGCGTCGAATGGTCAAATAATGATTCAGTTTCCCCATTGGATAAATTTGTTACTGCTGTTTTAGTCTCCTTTGCAGCGAAATGATCTGTAGGATTTTGCTCGGATTTCTCTAGATTAGTCTTACTTTTCACGGAATCTGAAACATCTCTCTCCCAAGCTTGCTCCTGCTCTTGAGAAGGTGTTGAATTCTGGGAGGTTGATTTATCCTCCAGACTACTCGAATCGGCTATAATTCCATCTTCCTCTGCTTCCTCTGCTTCCTCTGCTTCCTCTGCTTCCTCTGCTTCCTCTACTTCCCCTGCTTCCTCTACTTCCCCTACTTCCCCTACTTCCCCTGCTTCCTCTGCTTCCTCTGCTTCCTCTACTTCCCCTGCTTCCCCTGCTTCCTCTGCTGCTTTATCTTTTTCTACTCCCTGTTGTTGTAACTGATCGGTATGGGGTTCCTCCTGAGTTTCCCCTTTCTCCTTGGCGGAAGACATTCCTGTTGTGGTGGCTTCAGTCGAGTTAGGATCTTGTAAATCCATCAATAAATCCAGCAAATCCTCTAGCTGGGATATGGCAGATCCCTTTTTTCCTGGTAAAGCCATAATTTGATCCTGCCTTGTTCTATATCGGCACCGAGTTTGTAAATGCCAAATTGAGTCAAAGTTGGCATTTGACCCAATTCTAATCCTATTCATCTAGGACATCCACTACATTGCTAGCTTTGAGCCAACATTTTGCTGAACGTTAGGACTAATAACCAGCCACTTGAGTGAATGACAACAATTTATTTATCATCCCTTATTTTACTGCGAAAGGGGACCGGCTTCTAAAAGCCGAACATCAACATCCACATCACTACCTGCTGCTTCTTTCAGCTCAGGCGCAAACTCTGTTCCTTTAATTCTTAATCCCAATTCAAACAAAATGTCTGCCATATCATCTTTAGCAACTTTACCATCATTAATCAGGGAAAAGCGCCGTTCGAGTTCTTCAAAAACATACGATCTCAGGCTTCTAATGTCCTCTTGGAGTTTTTCGCGAGTTTCTGAGAGTTCGTTATGCAAATTATTGGTTTGTTTTTCTAAACTATTATCCAGGGATTCCAGATTTCCGGAAAACTTTTTGTTGACCATATCGATGGTTTGCCGAATCTCTGAATTATCGTTTTGAACTGTCATATTCAGCGACTTCAGTTTTTTCTCCAGGGAATCTACAGCGGCTCGTAGCTCTGTCGCATAGACAGTCTTGGTTTGCTCGATGCGATCGCGCATTTCTTGCTGGATCAATGCCAGATTCGACTCAATTTTGTCAATTCGGCTATCGTACTCTCGGAGTTGAGCGCCGAAGATGATATCTCGGATCTGGTCAATATTGCCTAGGCGCTCGCGCATTTGTTCTTTACTGATTTCTGCCATACTTTTCCCTCTCACTTGGTTAAACGTCTAGTCGGCTCAACTTGATAGGTTGGTTGTAAATATCCTCCGATCAGGGG
This sequence comes from Coleofasciculus sp. B1-GNL1-01, assembly GCF_040220235.1. Classification (NCBI taxonomy): domain Bacteria; kingdom Bacillati; phylum Cyanobacteriota; class Cyanophyceae; order Coleofasciculales; family Coleofasciculaceae; genus Coleofasciculus; species Coleofasciculus sp. B1-GNL1-01. The sequence goes on along the minus strand of NZ_JAVJTO010000050.1, from coordinate 26,031 downwards.
GTGACACTACTATAACACTGCTGTTGGCGCTAAAAGATAAGTTAGAATCCTTTCAGGTAGAGTCTTTCCTAGTGAGTCAGTTATTGGATTGGCGGGTTGTCTCATCTATTTTATTGCCATCCCTATTTTTATCGAGTTTACCGATTGTTTTCTTAGATTACCAATTCAGCTAAAAAGACTTGACAAATTTAAATTTATATGCAAAGCAAGGGTACGACATTTCGTACCCTTGCGATGGTGTATATTAGTGGATCAATTTCGATTGACTACGGTTGTGACGACGATAAAGGTACATCAACAGGCGTATTCTGAGATGCGAGTGACTCACCCACCAGATTGCTAAGTCCCGCCGCATTCAAAAGGTTGACCCACTGATTCGCCACCTCCGAATCACTCGGATAATTGCGGCGCAGTTCAACAAGCTGTGCTAGAGTATCTTGCCACAGTTGTGCCTCAGCATAGAGTTCCACTTTTTTTGTCGGGGATGCCTGCGCTAACTGAGTTTCTAGGGTAGGAGCGATCGCTACCCGTCTCACCCATCCTTCAACCACCAGATCATTAGAGCGTTCGTCCTCAGGTGGACAGAGAATCGAGAACGTCCAACGATAATCTTCACCCACCGCCAAGGGTGATAAGCTAACGTCCTGAGGTAGATTTAATGTGATGATTCCTGACTTGCCATTGGTACGGAATTTGCTTTGATAAACGAGATTTCCCTCGCTATCCTCCAGAACAAACTCCACAGGTAAGGGTGTACTGGGATCGGGTGAGGCTGGTAGGTAGACAAAAAAGCTGGGATAAGCCGCAACCGTTGTACCAAAGCGATCGCTCGGCATTAAAGCCGTTAACGGTTTACCGACAACAGGGCAATTAACTCCAGAACTTCGGGTTGCCCCTCCTTCGACACGATTCGCCGAGCCAATTCCCCTTGGCGGTTCATATTTGTTAGTTGTCCAGGTTTGGGGGATTCCCTGAGCCTGGACTATTTGGGGGCTGTGGATCAGGGCAAACCCTGCGGCAAATAGCGCCAGCTTTATCCCCACAGCGAGAGAAAATCGATAAAAAGGACGTCGCTTATGTACCATGACAGTGACTCAGTGATTAGTTCGGATTGGTTCTGGCACCCTGAGCTACTGGTTCTTCGACAATTTGCTCGAGTTCGACTGAACGGAGCAATTGGCTCCACGCCGCCTTCAAACCCTGATCATTGGGGCGATCGCGACGTAGTTCCACTAAGGTATTCAACGTTTCATACCAAAGTCGCTCACTGGCGTAGATAGCCACTCGCTGTTCCGGCGTTGCTTGTTGGATGCGGCGTACCAGACTGGCATCAGGTTCCACCCGCTCGAACGCACCATCGACATATACATCACCGGATGGTTCTTGAGTATTACAAATCAGCCTTAACGTCCACTTATATGTCTGATCCGTCTCTGGAGGAAGGACACTACTCTCTAAGTTAGGCAACGTTAAGCTCATAATACCGGGAGCGCCGACCACATATTGTTTGTCATCTCCCTGAGAATCTTGTCCGGTGTAATGGTCGAAGGCATACTTCGTCGAATAAATTTCCTCACCCTTGGCATTACGCACCATTAACTCTACTCCCCAAGCTGTGTTTTGCGGTAGATACCAAGAGAGAGTCGGATACTCAGCGATGGTTTTTCCAATCCCGGACTCAGGCACCAATGCGATCGGCACTTGACCGGGTTTAGGGTTTGCAATACAAGGTCCTCTTGTACCACCACCTTCTCTATTGCCTGGAATCGCTGGACCTTGACTGTCTGGCGGCGTGAATTCCCATTCGGTTGGGATATCACGGCTGAGGGATGAACCCCCTAACTGGGCTTGTACTCCAGCGGGAAGATTAGCCACCAGTCCTAGGGTTAGCGCTAAAGCGACTGTAAAACGGGATGAATGTGTAAACCAAGCCATAATAATTTAGAACTCCTTCTTAATCAGAGTCTTTCAAAGTTTTTGGAAAAATCTGTCTGAGCAGACACTTAACCTTCCTACAAAAGGGATGATAATTGCAGAATTTTCAGGGTTCTCGTCGAATAATTTGCCTGAATAGTTCTATTCTAGCTTGAGATAGGGAGGGAGCTGAAACCTGGGGTTGGACTCTTATCTGAATCTTTATGTTAGTTTTTCCCTATCTTTGTATTGGTTGTTTTATTCAACAGAATTAGCTCCTGAGTTAGACAACGATTCAGTTAAAGCAGCACTCCTGTCTGGATTTAATTGCTCAGAAAGACTTTGTAAGCCAACTGAGTGCAATAACTTGTTCCACGCGGTTTGCACGTTGCGATCATTGGGAAAATCCTGATGGAGTTCTACCAAGGTGTCTAACGTGTCATACCAGAGCAATTCCTTGGCATAGAGTGCCACTCGTTCTTGAGGCGTTGCCTGTTGAGTCCGCATTTTTAGCGTTAGACTCGGTTCAACTCGCTTAATCCCACCACCCACAACCATATCTGCTGAACGATCCAGGGCGTCGCAAACCAATGCTAATTGCCAGTAATAGAGCTGATTTGTTTTCAGGGGAGTAAGATTAGCAGAGGCAGGAATCGCTAAACTCATAATTCTCGGCATCTGTGTTTCCCCTGTCGCCGACTGCTCCAAGGAATACTTAACCTGGTAAATTTCTTCATCATTAGCATTTTTCAGTACAAACTCGACTGCCGATGCTGTTGTTGATGGCATATACCAGAATAGTTTGGGATATTCCTCTAGGGTTTTGCCGATCAATGATTCTGGAACTAGGGCAATTAGTGATTGATTATTCGGCGTACAATTCTCTGGACTTCGCGTTCCACCAGCTTCTCGATTCACGGGAATCGGCTCAGGTGTTGAACTGTCTGGAGTTCTGAATTCCCACTGAGTCGGTAGTTCAGCACCCAGAGAGGTCATCCTAACCGGGGTTGGCACTTGAGCGACTAGCTTGGTAGCTAATCCTAGCATCAAAGCTATTGTTAAGAATGTTAGGTGTGATAAGCGGGTGAAGCAAGCCATAATTCAGATATATGCTCGTAGAACCGAGTCTTTAGTATATAGATGTTAGAGCAGAAGCCAAGGTTCCAGACTCAGGTTAGTTTCTGTCAGACATAATCACCTTTTTAGCTCAGACAAGCATCTACCTTGAGGGAAATGTTGCTGAATTAAGAGTTTGTCGTAAACGCTGCCAGTCATGCTAGCCGACTTTTGGTCTGACTACGACCCCTGGTTATATCAGTACCATTGTCTTAAGTTGTTAATATTTTAACGTTAGACATGGGTAATCCCGGAACGTTGTTTCCACTCTTATCTAAATCTTCATCACTCTTAAAGCCAATTCCTGATTTCCATGCTTCTATCGCCTGAAAATTTAAATCTTTTGTAAAGATATAGCTATTCTCACTTGAGTGAAATACATGAATTCCTGCGAGATGGGGAATTCGCCCTTGTCCTCCTAGGTGACAAGGACTAGAGAAACTGGGCATCCAATGTTCCAGACTTGCTATGGCGCGTCTAGAAGCAGGGGGAACAGAAATTAGAGCTTATCCGAGTAGAATCATATCTAACCCGACAGACTTCAGTAGCTTGTCCCAAGCCGCAATCACAGCCGGATCATTCGGGCGATCGCGCTGGAGTTTCACCAACGTCCCTAATGCTTCATACCACAGTCGTTCCTTTGCGTAAAGTACCACACGCTCCTCAGGTGGTGCTTGCTGTAGGCGACGGCTTAGAGTATGGTCAATTGACACTCGCCGGATTGTGCCTGCCAGATAAACATCACCGGATGGATCATTGGGGTTACAGATTATTTTTACAGTCCAGTCATACTTCTGATCCTCTTTCAGTGGCAGAGAGCTACCCGTTAATCTCGGTATGGTTAAACTGAGTATACCGGGCGTGCCAACAACCAATTGGTCATCTTGTCCCTGATAATCGTTTGAGGTGCCACGGGCAAAGGCATACTTGGTCGAGTAAATTTCCTGACTATCACGATCTGTTAACTTAAACTCCATGCCCCAAGCCCTTGTCCGGGGTAGATACCAAAAGATGGTGGGATACTCCGCCAGTGTTTGTCCCATACCAGAGGCGGGTACTAAGGCAATGGGATAACTGCTGAGGCAACCCGCAAACGGTAAATTACTGCTATCTTGTAGACCTGAATCACCAGAATTAGGCAGTGGCGCGGATTCCCATTGATCGGGTAACTGAGAACTGATCGAGGCATTGCTTAACTGCGCTTGTACCCGAACTGGCTCTTTCAGGCTCAACCCCACGATTAAAAGCAATGTTACTAAAGCGGTTATGGCTAGTTTGTGGGGGAAAAAACGGATGAGTTTCATAATACATACAAAATTATTTTTGTCAATAAAATTATTGAATGAAAACGGCTACCCAATAACAACCAATGTTCAAATGTGCGATCGCACATTTAAAATATTGCAGATGCACGCCCGGAGCATCCGGCTAAATGGGGAGGGTATTGACACCACCTGAGTATAGATGGCGACGCTGAAATCTAAATCTTGATATAGACTGATCATGATTCCTAATCCTGATTCCTCTGTGTCACCTAAATTGAAATCGTTCCACACCATTCGACCGATTGGGGCGGCTGCCCTACAGGGTATTGCTTTTTGGGGAGAAAAATTGATTGCCATCGATGCCACGAGTGGCTATCTGTTGCAAATCAACCCCCAAACTGACGATACCAAAATTTTGAATTCCTCGCCGGATCTCGATTTTGCCGATGCGACGGGTTTAGCCGTCGTGGGGGATACGCTGTGGTTGACGCGGAAAGAAAGTGTATACTATTGCCAACTCAACGGCGATCTTCAGCTTCAGCATTTCCTGACATTACCCTACACCGCCAATGGTGTTGCACTCAAGGACTCGACGGTCTATATCACCTGTCAAAAAATGGGGTATATTCTGATTTACAGTCGGGATACCGGGCAGGAGATTACCCGCTTATATGCCCCAGGAATTGGCATGGAGAACATTACGGTGCGGGATGAGGAACTTTGGGTCTCGGATCAGGAAGAACAGACCGTGTATTGCCTTGATCGCGCCACAGGAAATATTATCTTCAGCGTCTTAACTCCTTTTGAGAATCCCACGGGTTTAACCTTCTACCGAAACCCGCAAACGAATCAGGAGATTCTCTATGTCGCCTATGCAAGCGAAGAACCCTACATCCGCGATAATCCTAACGCTCAACCCAACCACGAACTACAGTATCGCGATCGCACGTTTATTCATCCCCTCTCCTTTCACTACAATGCCGAGGAACGCTATGCTCTCTCCAATGGCTATTTAATCGAAATGTCTTACGTTGAGGAACTCTCTCCCTTAGACGACGTAGCCTTGCAGGACATAGAATGGCGCATCGCCTTACCCTCAGAAACCGCACGTCAAAAAATCCGCGCCATTGAAGCCGTTGGGATTCCCTTCACCGAAGAAATCCAAGGCAATCAGCGGGTGGCGGTGTTTAAATTTGATGCCCTCGCCCCCGGAGAACGGCATTTATTTGGCTGGAAGGCGCTTCTAGAAGTTTGGAGTATCAAATATCGGATTACACCCAGAGATTTAGAAAATACGCCAGAATTGCCAGCCGAATTCAAAACTCGCTACTTAGTGGATGATGACGAGTTAGCCATGGATACCGAAATCATCCGCCGCGCCGCCCTTGACGCCGCTGGTCGAGAAACGAATGTATTGCGGCAAATGTATAGTATTCGCAATTATGTCTATGACCAACTCGCTTATGGAATCAAACCCCATATCGATACCCCAGATGTGGTGTTAGCGCGAGGAATTGGGTCTTGTGGGGAGTATCTCGGTGTCTTATTAGCCCTATCCCGTCTCAGTGGAATTGCCTGTCGTACCGTTGGTCGTTACAAATGTCCCGCCCATCCCGATCAACGAGACATTCCCTTACAACCTGATTTTAATCATGTTTGGATGGAATTTTACTTACCAGGATTTGGTTGGGTTCCCATGGAATCTAATCCCGATGATACTCGCGAAGGTGGCCCTTACCCGACTCGATTTTTTATGGGATTGGCTTGGTATCATGTAGAAATTGGTAAAGGAATTACGTTTGAAACCCTGACCAGTAAAGGTGTTCCCGTTAACAAGGAAGAGGTTTCGATTGGGGATCTGGCGATTAATCATGTCCGGTTCAAAATTCTCGAAGAATTACCGCCTTTGGGGGGAGAGTTTTGAGGAATGTAGGGGCGGGTTTCACTATTATCGTTTTGGGTTCATCCAAATGTGACTAAACCCGCCCCGACTGAACCTTCGCTGCACTCAAGGACATGGTTTTGATACCCTGTTTTTCTACGAATGACAAATGACCAATGACGAATGACCAATGACGAATATGAACGTTATTCCAGCTATTGATATACTCGAAGGTCGCTGTGTACGGTTATACCAAGGCGACTATGAACAATCGCAAGTTTATAATGAAAACCCGGTGGAGGTGGCGAAACAATGGGTTGACCAAGGGGCGAGTCGGTTACATCTGGTGGATTTAGATGGGGCGAAAGCGGGACATCCGGTTAATACCAAAACCATCGAAGCCATTGTCCAAGCGGTATCGGTTCCCGTAGAAGTTGGGGGCGGATTGCGCGACAAGGAAGGGGTTAGTCAACTGCTTTCTGTTGGGGTTCAGTATGCGATTCTGGGAACGGCGGCGGTTGAAGATCATCCCTTGGTCGAACACCTGTGTTCTGAGTTTCCCGATCGCATTATTGTTGGTATCGATGCGCGAAATGGACAGGTTGCAACACGGGGATGGCTAGAAACCTCAGAAATTACCGCGACTCAACTAGCACAGCAAATGGCTAATTTGGGTGTATCGGCAATTATTTATACAGACATTCACCGGGATGGTACACTCACCGGACCCAACCGCGACGCCTTGCGAGAAGTAGCCAGCCATGTCTCGATTCCGGTGATTGCGTCTGGGGGTGTCAGTTCGATTACAGACTTATTAAGTTTACTGGCATTGGAACCCCTAGGCGTGATTGGTGCGATCGTGGGTCGCGCCCTGTATACGGGTGATGTTTCCCTCAAAGAAGCGATTCAAGCGGTGGGACAAGGGCGTCTTCAGGATATTCCCCCCGACTTGGGATCGTCTTCATTAGCTTGAGGGAAACAGGGAACTGGTAACTGGTAACTGATAACTGATAACTGAGGATAAAGGTGGCGGTTACTAGGGCTAATAGGAAACAATAGATCAGGAGAAACCATTTTTTTCCTAACTGAACCCTGACTCCTCAATAAATGATCCCAGATGTCTGCCAAAGTTATCCTTACAGTCATCACCGGAAGTCTCAAAGGTGAGAACTTTGAATTTTGCGATCGCACGACTTGTATTCTAGGTCGCGCCAAAGATTGCCATCCCCGACTCCCTAATGATCGGTATCACAAGACTATCTCACGCTATCACTGTTTGCTGGATATCAATCCTCCTGATATCCGTATTCGTGACTTCGGTAGTCTCCACGGCACTTATGTTAATGGTAAGATTATCGGCAAACGTCATCGATATCAAACGCCAACCGAAGGGGCTAGGATACAGTTTCCAGAGTACGACTTAAAGAATGGCGACGAAATTAAGCTTCGCCATACGGTATTGCGCGTCAAAATTGAAGGGGTAAACCACAGTGACGTGAACTCCTCTGAATCACAAACAATTTGTGTTGATCCCAGTGAGAAACCTCTCTTACCCCGTGAAAGTGGCTTAAAAAGCGCTTCGACGACGTTAGGGTGTGACTCTTATCTACCTAAGATTCGCGGCTACACAACGCTGAAACGATTAGGTCAAGGGGGATTAGGAACAGTCTATTTAGCCCATCATGACCGAACTGAGGAATTAGTCGCCCTCAAAATCATGCGATCGCACAACAGGCGTCCCAGTGATGCGATCAGGCAATTCCTGATGGAGATTGACAAAACCAAAGCCTTACAACACCCTAATATCGTTAAACTCCGGGAACTTGGTTACGACCAGGATTCCTTTTTTTTTACCATGGATTATTGTAATGGTGGCAGTGTTCTGGATTTAATGCAGCAACGCGGCGGCAAATTGTCGGTTAATGAAGCCATGTCAATTACGCTGCAAGTCTTGGATGGGTTAGACTATGCCCACACTATCCAATTACCTAATATTACCCTAGCCCAGAGTGGTAATATTCAAGTCCAAGGATTAGTACACCGTGATCTGAAACCGGGGAATATCTTTCTTGCCAATCTGGGATTAGGGCGTCTTGCCAAAGTTGCTGATTATGGATTGGCTAAGGCGTTTGATTTGGCAGGATTGAGTGGGTTGTCTCGCAGTGGTCAATATGCGGGAAGTCCTGCTTTTATGCCCCGACAACAGGTTATTGATTTTAAGTATAGTAAACCCGATGTTGATGTTTGGGCAACAGCGGCTTGTTTGTACTATATGTTAACGGGTAGATTACCTCGCGATTTTGGTAATAACGATCCATTCTGGGTTGTATTGCAAACCAAACCTGTACCGATTCGTCAACGAGATGCTGGAATTCCCAAGGGACTAGCGGAGGTAATTGATTTAGCGCTTACCGATAATCCTCAGATATATTTTAAGAGTGCTGCTGCTTTTAAACGGGCGTTGGAAAATGAATTATGACTGATGTAGAGACTGGGAAACCGTGGGATGAACCAACAGGATTTTAAACCCAGCCACTGATTTCAGAATCCGTTAAAATTTTCCCCAACTTCAGAGATTCGCTTTTCGTCGCTTGTAAAAGATGTTTCATCATAACAGGTTCACCCGCATCAGCCGCAATAAACGCCGCATTTAAGGCAATATTACGGATATTTCCCCCCGCCATATTTAGTTTGCCCAACTTTTTCATATCTAAGTTCTTTGTCGGCGTTTCTTTTGGGAAAATGCGCTGCCAAATCTCGGTTCGTTCTGGGGCGTTGGGAAAGGGAAACTTCACCGAAAAATTAATCCGACGCATAAACGCTTGATCTAAGGCGTCGAGCAGATTTGTCGTCAAAATCGCTAATCCCTGATAGGCTTCCATCCGTTGCAATAAATAACTCACTTCCACATTCGCATGGCGGTCATGGGAGTCTTTCACTTGCGTTCGTTTACCAAACAAAGCATCCGCTTCATCAAACAATAAAATTGCCCCACTGGTTTCCGCTGCATCAAAGATTCGCCGCAGATTCTTCTCCGTTTCACCAATATATTTACTCACCACTGCACTCAAATCAATCCGATAAAGGTCAAGGCGCAATTCCTTTGCCAATACGTCCGCCGCCATAGTTTTTCCAGTTCCACTCGGTCCGGAAAAAAGAGCGCTAATCCCTAAACCGCGTCCTCCTTTTCCCGCAAATCCCCACTCATGATAAACTTTTGCTCGTTGGCGCACATGAGTTGAAATTTCATGTAATGTATTTTTTTCCCGTTCTGGTAGAATCAACTCTTCCCAAGTCGCTACAGCATCAATCCGTTGCGCCAAATCATCTAAACGGGGACGCGCTTGAACTTTACAGAAATCCCATAAATGAGTTTGCAGGGGAGATAAATTATGTTCTATTTTGGGTTGAGTCTTTTGAGTTTTCGATGAGCGACGACGGGTTGAGGATGAAGATGTTTTGGCTGGTTCTTTATCGGTTTGTTTGTCTTCCTGTGGTTTATCCGTTGATGTGGACGTATAGTCACTACTATTCAGCGATAAACAGGCAGCTTGAATAGTTGCCGCATCCAGATTAAATTGAGAAACGATGGTATCAAGTTGTCCATTCAGTTCTGTTGTCAGTGAACCGAGATGGAATTTCCAGATATCTCGTTGTTCAGCATGACTCAGTTGACCCACCTCTAAAGTAATCATCGGGCGTTGATGTTGCGGTTGTCGTTCCTGGGTGCTGAAAATTAATGGCACTTCTAATTGTTCAACAAACTCAGCAATTGCCCATTCTCGCCGAGGATCACCTTGAGTCATCTCATCAGCATTCAGGAACAAGAAACTGTGGTTTAATAAAGTTTCCCGGAAACACCGTTGCATCAACTGATACAGTTCATTGGGATTAAAGGGAAGAACAGAGGCTGATATCATCTGAAGATTCCAGCCTAATGCACTACAGGCGACAGTAGCAATAGATTGCTTTGCCCCTATATCTGAACCACATAACTGAACAACGGGATCGTCAAAATTTGCCAGTGGTTTAGACCAAGTGGCGATAAGTTTGTCAGCAATTTCTTGATACGAAGGGGGAAGAGGAGTGGAAGATGAAGGCGGTACAGGTAAAAGGATACCTGCCAATTCCTTATCTACGCAAGGTTCACTCAACAGATAACAGAGAATGCGCCGATTAATGCGTAGAGGTGATTGAGTAAAGAATAATCCTTCCACCCTTTCAATCAGTTCCCAGTAGTGTAAGGGAGATTGGGAGGAAAGAATGCTCAGATCAGACTGGTGAAACGTAGATAAGGCTAGATTCAGCGTCGGATAATTTTGTTTAGGATTGCCGTTAATTTTGGCACATAAGACTTCAAACTCACTATCCAACTCCATGCCAACGCATAATAAGAGGATATAGCGGTCAAATTGGGAGAGGTGAAATAAAGCGCAGAGTTTATCTAATACTGGCGGTGCATAGTCGAGAATCGTTGCGGCATCTGGGGCTAACGTTGTTTCCAATTTGGCTAAGTTGGGCTGATTTTGCTGGTAAGCGAGGTAATCTTCCAAAACCTGTCGGACTTGATTAACGGCTATCTGGAGATAGTGAAAGTTGGCTTGATACCAGGTGATGGGTGTGGGACTATCCATATAGGTTTATAGGTTTTAATGGTGTTAAAGTTTATCGTTTGTTGAGAGCGTGAAAACGGGTAATACTCAAGTGGGTTGGGAAGAGCGATTCCCTCCGGGATAGCTATAGCCCTTCGGGCATGGCTACGCTAACGCTTACCGCCAAACTCAACAGTCTCTCCCCTTGCTCCCGTTTGCTGGCTCTTATGTTAAAACATATTTCCGGTTGAATTCGGTTTAGACAAAATAGTTTATAATCTAGCCAACACCTCAAGATGTCTTGGGTCAAGCCGCTGTCCAGCGTTTTCTGGGAACGGGCTAGGCATTGGCTGATCAGACCATCACCCAGGATTCTTGAGGAAATCGGCTCCAATCCTTACATTATCGGGCAACTGAGGCGGCATCATGGAGTATAAACCCGTACAAAAGAAAAATTCCTCCTGGACTCCAACCCCAGTACAGAAAAAGGGTAAGAGTCCCGGTAAAATGGGACATTTTTCGATTCAACCCAAGTCAAACCCGTCATCTACCCCATCCCCAGAAATCGGGGAATACTCCAGAGCATCAGCTGATAGACTCACCGCCAATGTAATGCGAGGAATCCAAGCTAAGGAGCAGGAGCAAGCCGAAGGGTCAACGCTACAGCGTAAATCTGAATCGCCCTGGGCACCCACGTTTGATCCACCCCCACCCTTACCACAAAGCCCAGCTTCCAAATTAAAAGGTGCTTTTGCCCCAGTATCACAGAACCCGATTCAACGCCAATGTGCTGATTGTGCCAACCAAGAGCAGGAACAGGCGGGGGAAGCCGGGAAAGACTTAAAGGAAATTGGCATTCAAACCAAGTTGACGGTAGGAGCGCCAGGAGATCCCTACGAGCAAGAAGCTGACCGAGTAGCGTCTCAGGTGATGTCCATGTCAGCCCCTGCGGATAGTTCAGCATCAGTTCAGCGTCAGTTGGACACCAATCACCCCCATCACCCCCATCAGATATGGAAACGAGCGCAATCCATTAAACCCGTGGTGCACAGGCAAATTGATCCGCGTGTGCAGATGCGCCAGATGATACAACGGGCGCATCAAATAGATGGAAATCAAGCATCTGGGGATTTAGAGAATCGTTTAAATGCGTCTAAGGGTGGAGGTTCTCCGTTATCCGAGGACGTGAGAAGGTTTATGGAACCGCGCTTTGGGGCAGATTTTAGTGGAGTGCGGGTGCATACGGGTGGTGAAGCGGTGCAGATGAATCAGGAGTTGGGCGCACAGGCGTTTACTCATGGGAGTGATGTTTATTTTGGGGCAGGGAAATCGCCGGGAAATAATGAGTTGACGGCGCATGAGTTGACTCATGTTGTGCAGCAGACGGGTGTTGTGCAGAGGAAGAATAAACAAGAACAGATCCAACCTAGCCTTTTGCATGGCATCGCACCCAAGAGTCAAGTTTTGGGTCATCTACAAGCTATGCAGGAGCGATTAAATATTGATGGAGCTTTGTACCGTAAAGAAATTGCTCAATTCCAGCAGACCCATTCAACTGAACAGATTCTTGAGAAACAGCGACAACTCTTGCCAACTCAAAATGGAAGTATAACTCAGACAGGTGATAACTCTAAAATTTTTCGAGCTTGTGGGGATAGTAATGCGGCTGGCAAAATCACTCATAAAACAAAATTTAATGCACCAGATGGCTCTCCAAATTCACGAACGGTTGTTGGTGTAGGTGAAGAGGTTAAATTTCAAGCACCGAGTGCAGGGAAGTGGACGGCATCAGCTGGGACTCCTGTAACTTTGCCTAACGGAAATACGTTTAATTGGACTGCCCCCAATAGAGCTGCATCCGTGAAAATAAAGTTTGAGCTAGGTGGTAAAGAATCCTCAGTCTCGATGAATGTCATAGAACCCAATGGTATCACCGGAACCAAGACAAGTGAAGATACTTACCCTGCGGGTACTCAGGGTGCTGGTATGCGCCTAAACTTTAATTTTCACCCCAAGAAAGTGTCTTTCGGAAATGCTTTCATCAAAGAGATTCCTGGTCCAGCTACTAATATATCGGGATACTTCAAGCCTTACCCTCCTGCTAGTTTGTATCACCATCCGAATCCTAATTTTGTCCCGATTGCACAGGATAATACACTTGGTACATTACGAGACCACGCGGCTTTCTCTGGCCACCCTGCACCATGGAAAAAAGGTGGATTCAAGTGGGATATTCCAAACCATTTTAGGGTTAAAGGTGAAGGGGGTAATGGAAAGAAATTTACAACCGTAACCCAAGCCTTTTCGATATCAGGCTCGGATGGTACTTCCAAGGTCAAAAAAGCTGGTGAAAGTGTCGAAAGGACTCCGTGATGAATGTTTGCTTAGAATTTTTTGCGCGTTACACGCTTATTATCCTTAGTGTGACTATGCTGGTTATATGTCAAACTGAGGGTCAAAATCAGGCGGCTGATCCCTCACTGCCAGAAAATGGAGAAGAAACGATGAAAGAACAAAATACAAAGATAGATACTGTCCAGCTACAAATTACCGCTGAACCGTTGGAGTTCTCCATATCGGAGATACAAAACTTCAAGATTTCTCTTACTGCTACCAACCAGAGTGACGAAGTCACAAATCCAGAACTTCATCTGGTAAAGCTTTTCATCAATGGTGAGCAATCTATGGCATGGAATTTAGCAATTAGTAATGGTCTACGAGAAGAGAAGTGGTTTGCTCTCCCTGCTGGTGATAGAGTTTCAATGAGTTGGTCAATGGGTCAGTCTTTGTTTCCAACGCCTGGTGAGTACACATTAGTACCTAGCTACAAAGACAAAGAGCTAGAGCCCATTCAAGTCCATGTACTTCCTTAAGTAATAGATGACACGGGTTTCAAAATATGGATTGGCTAACATCACTATATCCAGAAGTGCGTCAGGTGCTTGAAGATGGAATTCCGGATTGCTGGCCAGAGCTGAGGCCAATTTTTGATACAATCTTCGCTAAACCACCGCCACTGCTATCTGTAGCTATCTTACCGCTGGTTAGTTGTCATGCCGTTAATGGGACAGCGAGGGAAGCTGTACCTGTTTCCGCAGCACTTATTGCCACAGAAGTCAGTCTGCGAATATTTGATGACTTGGAAGATAAAGATCGTCCAGGACAGTTATGGGAACTGCTTGGAGAAGCTCGTGCCTGGAATTATGCCTCAGCTATTCATATTCTATCCTTTGAGATACTGAGTAAGGCCTCCTTTTCTCCCCAAATATTTCGGAAAGTTAATCAACTCTTTATAGATGCCTTTTTCTATATAACTGTAGGTCAAGAACGTGATTTGATCGGGTTGTCGAATAGTATTGAAGACTATTGGCGAACTATAGAATTGAAAACAGCTACAGCATACTCAGCCGCCTGTGCATCGGGAGCAATGCTTGGAACGGAAAACCAACAGCTGATTGAAGCTTGCCACGTTTTCGGTCATCATGTTGGATTGGCTATTCAAATCTTTAACGACATGGAATCAATATGGCAACCTGATGGAATTACAGACTTAAAGCAAGGAAAAATTACTCTTCCTTTACTGTATGGTTTGCAAGCCCAGCACCCAGAACGAGATGAGCTATTATCCCTAGTGACAGACAATGACATTGCTATTCATGCAGAAAGAATAAAAGAAATATTAGACCAAATTGACACGAAAAGCTTCTTGATATGGGCGGCTCTAAAAGAACGGGAACAAGCCTTAGAAGCTATAAAAGTTTGCCCCAATGCTGAGGGAAGAGAAGTGCTGGAATCCTATATAACCGGGATGTTTGGAGATATTGATTTATTACTGGAAAAACCAGAAGGTGACAAGACTTAACCTGAAGTTCCTCTCGTGATGTATTACACCCAGGCTAAAGCCTTACTCGGTAGTGCGATCGCCTTCCGTAACAAAGATATATTTTCAACCTCCGAAAATAGAGGAATACGGCGATAAGTAACCAAGGTTAGAAAAAATACTCCTCCTGGCACATAAGAACGACTATATTGTGACATAACATTATAGAATTAACGCCAAGTGCGATCGCAGGGTAAGAGCATCTCAATCAGGCTTGACACAAGGCATCAGAAGCCTCTAATGTATTGTTAGTAAAACAACAACTGAGAACTTGAATCATATAATCATTATCCATAGCTGCTCGTTTACTTTTTTGTCGAAGACTACGTTTATATGTATGTTCTCGGTTGAGGGCATTAAGAGCCATGCGCCGCAAGAGAGCAAAATTTCGAGGACTATGGAAAGAACGAATACGGGAAGCATCTTCAGCCAAAGTGACGTCAAGAGTCCAATGAACTTGGTTCTCAATCCCCCAATGTTTTCGGATAGCTCGACCGATAAGTTGAGCATTACTGTATAAAGAAGTCAAATAAAACTGAACTTCACGAGTCGTTTTATTCCAGAGATGACGCACTCGGATAACCATGACAAGGCTTTGGAGTCCTGCCCAGAGTCGAGGTTGATAAATATCACCAAGAGCAGAAACAGGTACAGACCAAACTTCGCGGATTTCCGTGCGATGATGTGCTTTTTCAATGCGTCTATCATAACTAACATCAATTCCTGCAAACTGCTGGGCTTGAGCTTGCTCAAACCAAGCTTTCACCTGACAGTAGAGAGTGGGATGATTCGCTTTAAGTGCCAGGACATAATCAGCTTTCTTGTGGATAATCTTTCGGGCAATATCGGTTTGGGTTCCTATCGCATCAATAGTCACAATGCATCCGGTTAAATCCAACAACTCTAATAGTGGGGGAATGGCAGTGATTTCATTAGATTTATCTTCAACTTTTAACTGTGCCAGCACCAAACGTTGTTCGCTTGCCCAAGCACTAATGACATGGAGTGCTGATTGGCCTTGATTTCGGTCGTAGGAACTTCTCAAAGTCTTACCATCTATGGGGACGATTTCTCCGTTCATCTGAGTCACCAGGGTTTCTACCCATCGCACAAAGCATCGATGCAATGCTTCTGGGTCAATGAACTCAAATACCCGTCGGAAGGTGTCATCTGAGGGAATGCCGTTAGGTAATGCCAAAAACTCCTCCAACCACTTTTGCTTACTAATGCCATAATTTTCGATATCTTCCCATCCTTTTGCTCCAGCGATTATTGCCAGAATTGCAATTACTAAGATGTCTGTGAGCTGATGTTTCTTCGTTCGCTCTACTCTCTTGTCTTTGATATCAGAGAAATTCTCAACTAAGTTCTGTTGAATAGCTTCAATTGATACGGCTTCTCTGGGCTTCGACTGATGACGAGTAGTTTTGTTGGCTTGATGCGATTGAGTTTCAAATCCTTCAGACATAAAGCTTCATTCCTGAAGTTGTTTTAAGGGTGAGTGCATTGCTGTCATCTCACTTCTTTGGCTCAAATGTCAAGTAGATTTTTTATCGGCTGGCTTATACAAGTCTTGTTGCCCCATGTCAGGGACACGATCGCTTTCCCTTTCTCTTGCTCCCAGATAATCGCCTGACAACGGTTTTGGCTCACCCCGTCAGGGGCGCGATCGCAAACCCTTCGTCTTCCTCCATAATGACCGACTGATCACAGTTGTGGCTCACCCCGCCAGGGACGCGATCGCAAACCCTTCGTCTTCCTCCATAATGAGTATTACTTTTGTCAAGTACAATTTATACCAAATTAGATGAGCTTACCCTGAGTGCGATCGCCTAATATTGCAGGGTGGGCAAATTATGTTAATTTAACGACTTCACTAGAAATTTTATCCATTTGCCCACCCGACTCGCTTCTAGTTGAAAGATTGACCATCTTCACCCTTTTACTTTAATATGTAAATATGAAGCGATTAATTTTTGAGTGGGATAACGAAAAGAATAGAATCAATCAAGAAAAGCATACCCAATCCATTTGCCCAAACATTAAAACAACAAGTAACTTTACCCTTAGGGATAGAAGTCATAGAATATTTTGAGGAAATGGCACAAGAAAAAGGAATGTTTTGGCAAGAATTAATTAATTTATACCTTGAAGATTGTGTTGCTAGTAAACGCGAACTATCTTTTGATATCTCGTAAGCTGTCATGCATTTAAATTGGGTATTAGTAGCGAGCAAGATGCTCGCACTACAAGGATTGCGTCATTATTGATATTAAGGTTTAAATGCCGAACAGCTTAGTGCGATCGCCCAATCTGGTAGGGTGGGCAAATTATGTTAATTGAATAATTTCACCAGACATTATATCCATTTGCCCACCCTACACCTTAACTCTTTACCAAAATCAACAAATCTTTGCCATCAGCAATCTGAAACCGGGTAACTCTGGATCACCACTAACCTGCTCTGGATTCTCCAAGACTTGAACCTCTTGATTCGGGCGATAGACATAGACAGTGCGATTTTTGCGGTCAATCAACCAGCCTAGAGATACACGATTCTCTATGTATTCCTGCATCTTCGCTTTCAAACCACTTAAAGTATCACTCGCCGAGCGTAACTCAATCACACGCATCAGGATAAATTGGGGCAAAGGATGCTTTTTCTTCTTCAGTTAGAGCATTCCACCGTTCTGTTTTAATCCAAGACGCATCAGGCGTTCGCGAAGCGTCTCCGTAGGAGAATCGCGTTGCACTATTAGGAAGCGTAAATCCTGCACTGGAGTCAAAACCCTTTCCCTGTACCATCAATTTCCGCCCAGATACCAAGCTGTACGGCTAGATTAAAATTGCGGTTTCCGGTATCTGAAAAAGCAGGTGGCATAATGACAACATCTCCAGCCGCAGTACGTTCGATACGCAAGTCTCGATTCGCTTGGCAAAAGGTATAGAACTCCTCGCGAGTCATTGGCGCGATCGCAGGTAGCGAAATCTTTAAGGGAGTGGTTTCAGTTTGAATAAGTAGAGTTGTGGTCATAGCAATATTCTCTCCGACCAAGACGCGCACCTTCCATAATGGGTCGAGATGTCCTGTATCAAAAGTCTGTCTTAGTCGGAATTTCCCAAGTGACCAAAGAGGGCTAGAGTCACAACATTATCGTTCAGCCGGGGAAGCGATCGCACTGATTTTCTCTTGATGATTGACTATAATTGTATAACTCCTCAGCATTATTGAAGCAATTGGCTTGGGATCAGTAAATCATTGGGTAACTGAAGCGGCATCATGGAGTATAAACCCGTACACAAGAAAAATTCATCCTGGACTCCCACCCCAGTACAGAAAAAGGGTAAGAGTCCAGGTAAAATGGGACATTCTTCGATTCAACCCAAGTCAAACCCGTCATCTGCCCCATCCCAGGAAATCGGGGAGTATTCCAGAGCATCAGCCGATAGACTCACCGCGAATGTGATGCGAGGAATCCAAGCCAAAAAACAGGAGGAAGCTGAAGAGTCAACGCTACAGCGTAAATCTGAATCACCATGGGCACCCACGTTTGAGCCACCCCCACCCTTACCACAAAGCCCAGCTTCCCAATTAAAAGGTGCTTTTGCCCCAGTATCACAGAACCCGATTCAACGCCAATGTGCTGATTGTGCCAAAGAAGAGCAGGAACAGGCGGGAGGAGCCGGGAAAGACTTAGAGGAAATTGGCATTCAAACCAAGTTGACGGTAGGAGCACCAGGAGATCCCTACGAGCAGGAAGCTGACCGAGTAGCATCTCAGGTAATGTCCATGTCAGCGCCTCCTGATAGTTCAGCATCCGTTCAGCGTCAGTTGGACACCAATCACCCCCATCACCCCCATCAGATATGGAAACGAGCGCAGTCAATTACACCTGTGGTGCACAGGCAAATTGATCCGCGTGTGCAGATGCGCCAGATGATACAACGGGCGCATCAAATAGATGGAAATCAAGCATCTGGGGATTTAGAGAATCGTTTGAATGCGTCTAAGGGTGGGGGTTCTCCATTATCGGAGAACGTGAGAGGGTTTATGGAACCGCGCTTTGGTGCTGATTTTAGTGGAGTGCGAGTGCATACGGGTGGTGAAGCGGTGCAGATGAATCAGGAGTTGGGCGCTCAGGCGTTTACTCATGGGAGTGATGTTTATTTTGGTCAAGGGAAGGAGCCGGGGAATAATGAGTTGACAGCGCATGAGTTGACTCATGTTGTGCAGCAGACAGGTGTTGTGCAGCGGCAGAATCAGAAACCTCAGAAACCGGCAATCAATTTAAAAGAAGTACCGATTCTGGAAGGGATAGCACCTAAGAGTGATGTATTGAGCCATCTGCAATCCTTGGGAGGAACTACTGGTCATGATTCCTCGGTTTACCGCAAGGAGATTCTTCAGTTTCAACGGGAAAATTCGGCTGATAAAATTGTAGCTTCTCAGCAACAGGTTTTAGAGGAACCAAAGGCTGTAGATATTCAGAAAAAAGATAACTCCCACACCCTGAGAAGGTGTATCTCTGGATGTACTCCCCAAACAACTTTTAAGAAGGGGGAAATACTGGGTGTCTCTTCTGGAAATACAGAGGGTTGGGTGGTTGGACTAATAGGAAATAATCAGCGGAGTTTTCCTGATGCATTGAAAGTTGAATATCAAGAACAAAAAGGGGAACGAGATTATTTTACTATTTTGGAAGGACCCTGGGAGGGAACAAAAGCAAGCCTGAAACCAGGATACCTTGGTTTGACAAATTGGGGAGGAGCCGTAGCGGTAACTTTTAATGAAAAAACTGGGATATTAGATTATGGTGGTGGCACTGCCAGAGCAACAATAGATACTAATCCCAACGATCCGAGTGCTCCTAAAATAGCCCTTGATAGAGAATATCCTCTTCGGCTTCCTGATCACCCTCATGCTGGGGGTGATAATTACGGAAATTATGCCAAAACGTGGTTTAGAATTGAAGGTGGACCCCAAGGAGATGAGTATTTACACCGTGGAGACGTTTCTTGGGGATGCGTAAGTGTTACAGATAACAGTTGGCCATCTATTTACAAACATCTAATTAACAAACGGAGTGGCACCCAACATATAGGAACAATTAAAAGAATCAACCACTAATAATGATGTTTTATATCAAAAAGTTTATGGTGAACCGAATCATTTTTTTGCTTTTATGCCAGGCTATTTTAGGTTTGCTATCTTGTAGCACTCAACGTCCGACAATCATATTGAGTACTTCTCCACAGGCAATGCAGGTATCAAACCATTCACAAATGCCAATCTCAGAGCCTTCCCAACTGTTTCCTATCAGTCAGAATGGTAAGTGGGGTTATATTAATTCTACGGGGCAAATTCTTATCAAGCCCAAATTTGATGAAACTGGTCAGTTCTCTGAAGAACTAGCAACCGTCAGAATAGGTGATAAGTGGAGTTATATCGATAAAACTGGACAAATTGTTATTGAATCTGATTTTGATTCTGCTTATAGCTTTTACGAAGGATTAGCTGCTGTAGATATTGATGGCAAGATGGGCTATATCAATAAGACGGGTAAATTAGTTATTCCTCCCCAGTTCGATTTAACATATAGGTTCTCTGAAGGGTTGGCTGCTGTAGATATTGATGGCAAAATGGGCTATATCAATAAGACGGGGCAAATAGTCATCAAGCCTCAGTTTAATGAGGCTAGGGAGTTTTCTAAAGGGCTAGCATTGGTGAGACTCGATAGGCGAGTAAGCTATATCAACAAAATTGGGCAGATAGTAATCAATCCATCTTCAAATTTGGTTAGGGAATTCTCTGAAGGATTAGCTGCTGTCAGAGTTGGAGACAAAGTAGGCTACATTGATACAACTGGTCGGATAGTTATTGAACCCCAATTTGATGAAGGTTATGACTTTTCTGAAGGACTTGCAGTCGTCGCAACTGGTATGATCTCTGCTGAGAGCAAACCACCAAACATGACTAATGTCAAATGGGGCTATATTGACAAAACTGGGAAAATGGTTATTGATCCACAGTTTAAGGAGCGACCTATTAATTTCTCTGAAGGGTTGGCAGCAGTAAAGATTGAGGATAAGTGGGGCTATATCAACAAAACTGGGCAGATAGTTATAGAACCCCAGTTTGATTGGGCTAGTATCTTCATCGAAGGGCTGGCATGGGTAAAGATTGGTGAAAAGCAAGGCTATATTGACAAAAAGGGAAAGTATGTCTGGAATCCCACAAACTGACGAATTATGCAATAGTTGAGGGCTCCATCACAGCCTCAATTGGTCGTAAATTTTGAGTAAATTGACATGAATTCTTTAAAATCATTATATCCAGAAATTAGAGAGGTTTTTCAAAACTCAATTCCCAATTTTTGGACAGAATTGAAGGTGGTACTAGCCAAATTGTTTGAAGAACCAATGATTCCAGAGGCGATATTACCATTAGCTTCCTGTCAAGCTGTTGATGGAGAAGCCAAAGAGGCTATTCATGTTTGTGCTGCACTTCTAGCTCTGGGTCTATGCCTACGCATTTTGGATGATTTGGAAGATCAAGATCGAGATGGACAGCTATGGAAGGAGGTCGGCGCCACTAGAGCTTGGAATTATGCTTCAGCTATTCATATTCTTTCCTTTGAAATCCTGAGCAAAGCATCTCTTGAACCCAAGATATTTCACAAAATTAATCAGTCCTATATTGATGCCTTTTTTCGTATATCAGTAGGTCAGGATAGAGAGCTAGTTGGAACTACTCGAACTGTTGAAGACTATTGGTTAACCGTAGAAATGAAAAGTGCTGGCTTTGTGGCTACAGCTTGTGCTACTGGTGCTATGGTGGGAACAGATAACCCTGAACTGATTCAATCTTGTGGTGCTTTTGGTCATCATCTGGGGCTTGCTCTACAAATTCTTAACGACATGGAATCCATTTGGCAACCTGATGGTATAACTGACTTAAAGCAGGGAAAAATTACTCTCCCTTTGCTCTATGGGTTGGAATCTCATCACTCAGAACGAGATGAGCTATTGTCCCTAGTGACAGACAATGAAATCGCTACTCATGCAGAACGAATCAAAGAAATATTAGACAAAATTGACACGAAAAGCTTCTTGATATGGGCAGCTTTAAAAGAACGGGAACAAGCCTTAGAAGCTATAAAAATTTGTCCCAATGCTGAAGGAAGAGAAGTTCTGGAATCCTATATAACTGGGATGTTTGGAGATATTGATTTATTACTGGAAAAACCAGAAGGTGACAAGACTTAACCCAAATCGCCAAATCTTTGCCATCAGCAACCTGAAACCGGATAACTCTGGATCACCACTAACCTGCTCTGGGTTTTCCAAGTGCGATCGCAGATGCCCTCAACCTCTTAATCAAACCCCTGCAACTCATGCCCTCCGTGGACACAAAAACCCGTGAACAGATTGTAAAGAGAGTGCTAACCGCCCGTAAAAATAGGGCTGAGTTTTTGCTCCAGATGAAAAAACTCCAGCAGCAAGGCTGGCAAGCAGCACGCCAAGCGGCTGCTACCCTGAAGGAGGAATTTGGCGCAAATCGCGTTGTTTTATTTGGTTCAATGCTTGATCACCAGCGCATGACCTGGCATTCTGATATCGACCTTGCCGTTTGGGGAATTGAAACAAACCATTACCTACGGGCTGGGGCAATTGCCGAAAGAGGACATCATTTCCCCATTGACCTGATAGATGCTGAATCATCACCCCCCCATATCCAAGCAGCCATTCAGCAAGGGATAGAACTGTGACGATGACTATGTTGGTTCAGCGCATTGAGCAGGAATTAGCACAAGGCGAAAGAAGCAGTCACTCAAACTCAACGACTGATCAACAAACTTCCCCAAACTCAAGATGATGATATGCAAAACGCACTCATCGCGGCTATTGCGCTGAATATGCAAAGCTATTATACGGGAGCAGAGCGTATCTTCTATGAAATTGCTAAAGAGATAGATGGAGACGTGCCAACAGGTGCAGATTGGCATCGGCAAGTATTGGAACAACTGTCTGTAGAGATCCCGACGGTTCGCCAAGCTGTACTTTCAGAGACAACATTAATTGACTTGGACGAATTCCGACGCTTTCGCCACGTTGTCAGAAGTAACTATGCTCATAATCTCAATCCTGATCTAGTCGTGCAATTATCAGAAAAATTAGCGATTTGTAGCCAGAAGTTGATGCAAGATATTCAGGTTTTTATGAGAGGTATGGGGCTAGGCTGAACTAGCTTGCGATCGCGTCTCTAGCACCAGCTTACCCTGATCACCTATCTCAGGAAATCAGCTACGATCAATAAAATAGTGTTTGTGCGATCGCACTATACCTCTTCCCCCTGTCTTGGGATGAATCCATACCTCGAAACACTCCAACCATTGTCAGAATAAAAGAGTCGGCTAATTATCGCTATCGCAAATACCCTCAATCTCCAAATCCTTCCAAAATATAGGGCTGCGGTTGAACGCCGCATCTATAAAATGAGCAATGGGTAAATTCATCTGAGTCGAAATTCCTCCAGTGACAAAAGAGGGCTAGAGTTACAACGTTATAGTTCACCAGGGGAAGCGATCGCGCTGATTTTCCCTTGATGATTGACTATAATTGTATAACTCCTCAACAGAGAAGGAACAGGCGGGAGAAGCCGGGAAAGACTTAGATGAAATTGGCATTCAAACGAAATTGACCCTTCGACTTCGCTCAGGGTCAACCATAGGAGCGCCAGGAGATACTTACGAGCAAGAAGCTGACCGAGTAGCGTCTCAGGTAATATCAATGTCAGCGCCTGCGGATAGTTCAGCATCCGTTCAGCGTCAGTTGGAAGCCAATAATCCCAAGCAGATATGGCAACGAGCGCAATCAATTACACCCGTGGTGCAAAAGCGAATTGATCCGCGTGTGCAAATGCGCCAGATGATACAACGGGCGCATCAAATAGATGGAAATCAAGCCTCTGGGGATTTAGAGAGTCGTTTGAATGCGTCTAAGGGTGGAGGTTCTCCATTATCAGAGGACGTGAGAGGATTTATGGAACCGCGCTTTGGGGCTGATTTTAGTGGGGTGCGGGTGCATACGGGTGGTGAAGCGGTGCAGATGAATCAGGAGTTGGGCGCTCAGGCGTTTACTCATGGGAGTGATGTTTATTTTGGGGCGGGGAAATCACCGGGGAATAATGAGTTGACGGCCCATGAGTTGACTCATGTGGTGCAGCAGGGAACCGCACCTGATATCAAACAACAACCTACGAATGAACGCAGCAATACAAATATTCAGAGCAAAAAAATACACACCAAGATGGCAGGTCAAGTAGTGCAATTTTATCCTGGTGATGGTATGGTGCCTCCAGGAGACTGTAGTTGGGCCCGATATACAGCCTTATTAGTAGCAGTAGAGTCAACTAAAAAAGTCACAGCTACACTTGGTAGATGTTATGATACCGACGACTGTGTAACCCTTGCGACCAAGATCGCCGCCGCTACTGCAGAAATCGCCGCACGGACTGCAATGGCTACTACGTGTTTTAAGGGTGGGGATAAAATACATCGTGATCACATAGAGCAAACGACGAACATGATGATGCGTTGCTATAGGTACTTCGATGATTCTAACTGTCCACAACAATTAGTACAAGTAATGGAGGAAGTAGTTGAACGCACTCAAAGGCTTGTCGAAGCAGGACTAACTATTGCTGCAATAGCTGCACTTATTGTCGCAATCATTGCACTTGGGAAAGCCATTCTTGCCGTAGGCGTGGCTGGCTCTATAGCAGCAGGGATTTTAGCGGTGATAGCGGCGCTCGAGTCAGCCCTAAAGCAAATTCAACAAGCACACTAAACAATCCGCGATGATATGCAAATACCTTCTAACAAAGACCTCAGAGCATATTTCTTTGATGCCTTTGCTTCACGCCCTCGGCCCCTAGATACTCAGATATTAGTATCGTTGCCTCGAGTGCAGTACGAGCATAGAAAACTGGGTCAATTTCTGGCTAGGATAACCCCCAGAGAACTCACTGCTGAGGAGATGCGCTATGAGATAGGAGGTGACCTTGTGATGCTAACTCCGGAGGCATTTCGGTATTTTCTACCTGCGTTTTTATCTGCTTCTGTAAACTCATACGAATCCGTCGATTTCTTTGTAGATGTGCTTATAGGCACGCTTACCAAACCATCTCGCCCGGATATTGTAGAAAGCTACGATTACCTGGCTCAACGTTCACCTGGTCTCCCAGATGATATGCTAGAGTTGCTCAGGGAGCAGCAACTAGAATACTTCGATTCTGGAGAGCAACTAGCCCAGTTTCACGAGCGCTTCGACAGCTTGACTGTCGAGGAAGGAAAAGCAGTTCTGGCTTTCTTAGTTGCTTTAAAGGAGTATTATGATAAGGACTTTCCTTTCGGAGAGTTGGATAAAGCTATCGACCGTTACTGGAGTCGCTATTTTGAAGACTGTGATATATAAATACTTAATCCTTTTATGTGAGTGCGATCGCCTGATCTTGTCGGGTGGGCAAATTACGTTAATTTAACGATTTCACCAGAAATTCTTCTATCCATTTGCCCACCCTACACCTTAACTCTTTACCTAAATCACCAAATCTTTGACATCAGTAATCTGAAACCGGATAACTCTGGATCACCACTAACCTGCTCTGGATTTTCCAAGATTTGAACCTCTTGATTCGGGCGATAGACATAAACAGTGCGATTTTTGCGGTCAATCAACCAGCCTAGAGATACACCATTCTCTATGTATTCCTGCATCTTCGTTTTCAAGCCACTTAACGTATCACTCGCCGAGCGTAACTCAATCACAAAATCCGGACAAATCGGCGCAAAGGATGCTTTTTCCTCCTCAGTCAGAGCATTCCACCGTTCTGTTTTAATCCAAGACGCATCAGGCGATCGCGTGGCACCATTAGGAAGCGTAAATCCTGCACTGGAGTCAAAACCCAAACCTGTACCATCAAGTTCCGCCCAGATACCAAGCTGTACAGCCAGATTAAACTGAAGTTCCCCTTTGACAAATCGCTACACTGTATGCGTATCTTGGCTTAGGGCGATTTCAGTTTCGGCTTCACTGGGTACATATCAGGCTGACGCCCAACAAATCTAAAGCCTTCCTTTGTACCGGAGTCGGTTCGGTTACTTTGTCAAAATCAAAATTTACACCTGGGATATTAGACTGAATTCGATTATTAACAATCGTGCCTAAATCAGCCAACAGGGTTTGAAAGCTATGCACGGGTAAGTTATCGGCTGTCCGCTTCTTTTTGGCTTTGTCAGAAGCTGAATTGCTCTTCGTTGAATGGTTCACAATTCCTTCGCGTAACTCAAGAGCATTTTCCCAATCATCTTCATCGAAAAG
>NZ_JAVJTO010000049.1:0-86645 GCF_040220235.1 Coleofasciculus sp. B1-GNL1-01 | reverse complement strand
CAAAGTCCCCCTTTTTAAGGGGGATTTAGGGGGATCGACAATGTACCGCATAGCAGAGCAAACTGCTGTAATTTCTCTCCACAACAAGTTTTTACTCTGAGTTTTCGGTGAAAAACCAATAGCGAGCGAGACGCTCGCACTACTGTTCCCTCCTACCCACACTTTTTGTGTCTCCCTCATCTTCCCCATCTCCCCCTCACCTCACCACTCCCTACAACAAACCCTAATTAGACCGAATCGCTTGACCTGTTCTTTCATCAAAGAAATGAACTTTATCCGCGTTAATCGATAACCAAATTTGATCGCCGACTTTGACGACATGATCAGCAGGGATTCGGGCTTGTAATCGAATCTTCCGATCCAGCTTAACTAATAAATAGGTATCATTGCCCAAGGCTTCGACTTGTTCAACAGTAACCGATAAGTTTTTCGGGGCGGGAACACTGACACTCAAATGTTCGGGACGAATTCCTAAAATTAAAGATCGTCCATCATATTCTTGCAGAAAGGGTTGCCAAACCTCTGGAAGCGTGAGCCGAAATTGGCGATGCTGAATCAGCAGGGGCGCTTTAAATTGAACCGGAATAAAGTTCATCGGCGGTGAACCGATAAATTCGGCGACAAAGCGATTGGCGGGGTGGTTATAGAGTTCGAGGGGAGGGGCGATTTGCTGAATTTCCCCCTGATTCATCACCGCAATGCGATCGCCCATCGTCATGGCTTCAGTTTGATCGTGGGTGACATAGAGAGTGGTGGTTCCTAACTGGCGTTGTAAGCGCACGATTTGACTGCGGGTTTCCGCCCGGAGTTTGGCGTCTAGATTGGAAAGGGGTTCATCCATGAGAAAGACTTGGGGGTTCCGGGCGATCGCACGCCCGAGGGCGACTCGTTGCTTTTGTCCCCCGGATAGCTGTTTGGGGCGTCGATTCAGCAGGGGTTCAATTTGCAGGAGTTTGGCGACGTAGCGCACCTGATCATCAATCGCCCGTTCGCGATCGGAGAAATAACGCCATTGTTTGGGAAGCGATCGCGTCATCCTAATTAAAGCATTCTCCACCCACAGGGGTTTCTCGGTGGTAGGCTTTTCGTAGGCTAATCCCACCCTTGTTCGCCGCAAGCCAAAGGCAATATTATCGTAGACCGTCAGGTGTGGATAAAGGGCATAATTTTGAAACACCATGGCAATATTGCGGGCTTTTGGGGGTAAATCATTTACCATGCGATCGCCTACCCAAATTTTCCCCCCGGTTAATTCCTCTAATCCCGCAATCACCCGCAGCAGGGTGCTTTTACCACACCCCGAAGGACCCACCAATACCATAAACTCGCCATCGTAGACTCTCAGATTAATCCGCCGCAAAACATTCACGCTTCCCGATGACGCCGAGGATGAATCAACGGCTATCAGTGGCGCTTCATCCGTAGGAGTCAGCAAGGGTTCTGTTGTCACAGGCGCAACAGTTGACCTGTCTTGGCGACTAGGAAAGCTTTTGTAAACGTTTTCGAGAACAACCTGGGACACGATGGTGACTGGGGATGAGCGACAGTGATAGAGGTAACTATACTATTATGTTCTTTTGCGTCAACAACTGAAGTCCCGAACCCAAGTCCTCGGTGAGAAGCAGGTTATCAAACTGGGTTCGTAGTTGGTACTTTAGTACCATCAGCGCTTTAGCGCTGACTACAAACTCTAAACTTGGAGTGAATTTTTTCATCTGCGATCGCCAGGGCTTTTCTCCGTTTACTTGTTCAGTAGTTCCATTGATTGAGAATAATAAATTGACTCAGATAAAACTCCTTTTTCTTCTAAACGATAGCGTTCTTCGTCTGCTTCTAACTTGATCAGATCTCGATGACTTTCGCAGTAATGGATCACTTCATAGATTGCGGGTAGAGGCAAATCCCAATTTTCTGCGGCTTGTTCGGGTGTCATTTCATTGACAATCTTATCTTGCCAAACTGTTGAAGCCAGGAGTTTGCGTCCTTTTATGTAAAGTTGGCGTCGCCACGGATGGGGACGTGCCACCAGATAGTGCCAGTTTTCCTGCAGGTTGGTATCTTCTAGGGATTGAATGATCGCACTGATCAGGGCGAGGCGATCGCTTACAGATAATTGGTTAACCTGTTCTTTGATCTCTTCCAAAGACATAGAGATACTCCGACCCATGCTGGTGTCTATGTACAACTCGATCTAGTTTATCCAAATACGCGATCGCTCTGTTCATTCTCGCTGGTTATTGCTGAAGTTGGTAGCTTTTATCCTGTAGGGTGGGCAAACATTATTAACTTGAAAATGCTGATGTTATCGTTTGTTACGTTTGCCCACCTCACGGTAACGTGGGATTTATTATTGGTGTGGCAAGATTTCAGGAGAGGGACAGTATCAGATAGATAAGGAAGGGCGGGTTTTGTTGAGAGTTATCGGTAAATACTCGAATTAAACGGCTAAACCTGCTCCTACAATTGAGGCTTAAACTATGTTTATGATAGGCTTTATATTTATACATCTCAGTCATCAACCTTCTGTCCTCTGCCTTCTGTTCTCAATTCGATATTATCCTAACATTTTTAGCACAAGCTCCTTTGGCGGTTTGCTTGACTTCGACTTCAACAAGTGTGCCTTTTGCCAATTTGGATAAACAGTGGGGATTGATATACCCTTCGCGAAAATAAATATCCTCACTGCCATCATCGGGGATAATATATCCCCAGTGATAACCTTGCTCGTGGTATTTGATAAATTTGACTGAACCTTGTTTAAATACAGGTTTAGCGGTTGGTTTGGATGGTGAGGAGAGTTGCTCAGACAAATGTAGGAGTCGTTGGTTTTCTGGTGCAACAGCTAGCGCTCTTTGACAATAACGGATGGCTTCCTCACGTCGGTTTAGCTTAGTGAGAGCATAAGTCAATTCGCCTGTTACAATCTGGAGTCCGCGAGGATTTTGCAAATGCTCATCAATGGTGAAACCTTTGTCAAATTCGATAATTGCCTGTTCTGTATCACCTTTGGCAAGAAAGGCTTGACCCATAGCTGTGTGAACTTTGGCGAGGTGGGATGAGTCGTCTAGTTGTTCACCCAGTTTCACACTTGCTCGGAAATACATGAAAGCTAACTCGATTTTCTCCTCAGTTCTCTGCTTGTAGAGTACCTGACCTAAACTATTCAAAATCATGGCTTGTCCGCGTTGGTCTTCCAGTTTCTGGGCTAAATCGTAGCTGCGGCGAAGAATTTTCTCAGCATCATACCATTTCTGCTGTCGCTCTAGCACTCCACCTAAACTGTTTAATACCATGGCTAAAGATTGGGGGTCATTTAATTCTTCTGAAATAGCTTGGCTGCGTCGGAGAATGTCCTCGGCTTCATCAAGACGCCCTTGTCGCTTTAGCACTCCACCTAAACTATTTAATATAATGGCTTGTCCGTGTTGGTCTTCGAGTTTCTGGGCTAAATCGTATCTGCGGCGAAAAATTTTCTCAGCATCATGGCATTTCTGCTGTCGCACTAGCACTCCACTTAAGCTGTATAATACCATGGCTAAAGATTGGGGGTCATTTAATTCTTCTGAAATAGCTTGGCTGCGTCGGAGAATGTCCTCGGCTTCATCAAGACGCCCTTGTCGCTTTAGCACTCCACTTAAGCTGTTTAATACCATCACCAGACTATGTTGGTTGTCCAACTCCTCGCAGATAGCCTGACTACGCCGGAGAAATTGTTCCGCTTCGTCTAAGCGCCTGTGCTGCTGTAACCAGAAACACCCCAGCTCATGTAATACTACCGCCTGACTGGTGCGTGCGATCACCCACTCTTGTTGATCATCAAGTTGTTTGCTAATATCAACACTACGTTGGAAAGCATCTACGGCTTCATCAAAGCGACCTTGATCAAGCAGCACCATGCTTAAGCGGTTAAGTGTTCTTGCCAAACTACTTTGGTTACCTAGCTGTTCCTCGATTGTGATAATGCGCTCAAGAGTATCGAGAGTCTCTGCAATCCGACCTTGCTCTCGTAGTAAGCCACTCAAACTACTCAGAGTCATTGCCAAACCACGTTGATTGCCTAAGTTATCCTCAATAGCAACAATACGATAGAGAGTATCGATAGCCTCTACAATCTGACCTTGTTCTTGTAGTAATCTACTGATACTACTAAGTCCCATGGTTAGACTCCGTGGGTCATCGATAGCTTGGCTTATTGCAACCACCTGTTGAAAAGCTTCGATAGCTTCATCACGCTTTTCTTGCTGCTGGAATACTCCACCTAAGCGGTGGAGTCCAATTGCCATTTGGCGTTGGTCATCGAGAGTTTGGCTAATTTCAACCTGACGTTGGAAAGCGTGGATGGCTTCATCGAGGCGTCCAAGCTGCTGGAATACTCCACCTAAGCAGTTAAATCCAATTACCAATGAGCGTTGGTCATCGATAGCTTGGCTAATCTCAACCCCCTGTTGGAAAGCTTCGATAGCTTTATCGAGTTGTCCAAGCTGTTGGAATATTCCACCTAAGCAGTTAAATCCAATTGCCATTTGGCGTTGGTCATCGATAGCTTGACTAATCTCAACCACCTGTTGGAAAGCGTGGATGGCTTCATCGAGTCGTCCTTGCTGCTGAAGCTGCTGGAATACTCCACCTAAGCAGTTAAATCCAATTGCTAATGAGCGTTGGTCATCGATAGCTTGGCTGATTTCAATCCGACGTTGGAAAGCTTCGATGGCTTCATCAAACCGTCCAAGTTTCTGGAATACTCCACCTAAGCAGTTAAATCCAATTGTCAATGAGTGTTGTTCATTGAGAGTTTGGCTGATCTCAACCTGACGTTGGAAAACTTGGATGGCTTCATCAAGCTGTCCTTGCTGTTGAAATACTCCACCTAAGCAGTTAAACCCAATTGCTAATGAGTGTTGGTCATCAATAGCTTGGCTGATTTCAATCCGACGTTGGAAAGCTTCGATAGCTTCATCGAGGCGTCCAAGCTGTTGGAATACTCCACCTAAGCAGTTAAGTCCAATTGCCAATGAGCGTTGGTCATCGAGAGTTTGGCTAATTTCAACCTGACGTTGGAAAGCTTGGATGGCTTCATCAAGCTGTCCTTGCTCCTGGAATGCTCTACCCAAGCAGTTGAGTCCAATTGCCATTTGGCGTTGGTCATTGAGAGTTTGGCTGATTTCAACTACCTGTTGGAAAACTTGGATGGCTTCATCGAGGCGTCTTTGCTGTTGGAATACTCCACCTAAGCAGTTGAGTCCAATTGCCATTTGGCGTTGGTCATTAAGAGTTTGGCTGATTTCAACTACTTGTTGGAAAGCTTGGATGGCTTCATCAAGCTGTCCTTGCTCCTGGAATGCTCTACCCAAGCAGTTGAGTCCAATTGCCATTTGGCGTTGGTCATGGAGAGTTTGGCTGATTTCAACTACCTGTTGGAAAGCTTGGATAGCTTC
The DNA here is from genome assembly GCF_040220235.1 of Coleofasciculus sp. B1-GNL1-01. Taxonomy (NCBI): domain Bacteria; kingdom Bacillati; phylum Cyanobacteriota; class Cyanophyceae; order Coleofasciculales; family Coleofasciculaceae; genus Coleofasciculus; species Coleofasciculus sp. B1-GNL1-01. The sequence continues at coordinate 81,210 of NZ_JAVJTO010000049.1, read as the reverse complement.
ATCGAACTGTCTTTGCTGCTGGAATACTCCACCTAAGCAGTTAAGTCCAATTGCCAGTTCGCGTTGGTCATCGAGAATTTGGCTGATTTCAATCCGACGTTGGAAAGCTTCGATAGCTTCATCGAGTTGTCCAAGCTGCTGGAATACTCCACCTAAGCAGTTAAATCCAATTGCCAGTTCGCGTTGGTCATCGAGAGTTTGGCTAATCTCAACCTGACGTTGGAAAACTTGGATGGCTTCATCGAACCGTCTTTGTCGCTGTAGTATTATACCCAGATTAGTTCGCCATTTTGCCTCATAACGCTGACGGGTTGCTTCTACCTCTATTTTGCTCAGAATGTCTGGAATTAGAGTGAGTACCTCTTCAGCCCTTGACCATTCACCGAGTAGAGACAGATAATTAACCTGCTGAATCAAAAATTCTACAGCCTTATTCCAATCTTCATTCAATCTTGCTAACAATTGGAATCCTGACATAAAGTCAACCGCCTGTTGCCAGTAGCCATATTGTTTAAAAAAAGGCTGAAGACAGAAAGCAAAACCGTACTGAGATTTTTGTTGGCGCTTCGTTGTTGTTTCCTGTCGCTGTAACCACTGGGCTGCCAGAATAATGTCGTCTAAGTCCTCTGCTATTTCAGCCGCGATATTGACTTCACTGGATTTCACCAATTCGATAAAAAACTGCCCGTGTCGTTCTGCCGCCACCTCTTGTAACTGGCGCGTTTCTGCCAATTCCTGAGCAAATAAGCGAATCAGGGGGTGAAAGACAAAGCGATTTTCTCCCACCTCCGCATAATTAAGCAGGGAAAGTTGGTAAAGACAATCCAGATACTCTTGCGCTATCCACTCGTCCTGACAATTCCCCACTACCATCGCCGTGCGCCGGGAAAACCCCTCTTTAGCACAAACACTCAGACAGGCAAAAAAGTCAATCTCGTCTGGCTCAAGTAACTCTACACTTAAGGTTAACGAGGCAATGACATTTAACTCCTCGTCTCCTCGCACTTTCAGTCGAGTCAATCGCGTCTTTTCTTCCCGTAATGATGCCGCATAATCTGCCAAACTCCGCCGTTTTTGCCGCAATGCTGCACCGACAATTTGTAACGCTAGGGGTAACTTCCCGACTAACTGAATAATTTCCCTCGCTGCTTCCTCCTCCGCCACCACCCGTTCTTCACCCAAAATCCGCTGCAGCAAAAGCCAGGAATCGGGTTCCGGAAGGGGAGGAAGGTCAATTGTACCTTGATCGGGGATATCTAAGGATAAAGGGAGATTGCGATCGCGGGTTGTAATAATTACGGCACATCGATTCCCACCTGGACGTAATACCTTAATCTTTGGCTGATCCGCATTATCAAAAATCAGCAACATCCGCCGATGAGCAAACATTTCCTGCATAATTGTGGCAGCATCTCGCTCATCCTCCGGATCAAGTTCCGCCCCAATCCGGCGAACAAACTCCCGCGCAATGGTATCCACATCCTTCCCATTCACCTGTATCCCAATCACCCCATCGGGGAATTCGCCGCGATACTGGGTAGCAAAGTGACAAGCGAGGGCTGATTTACCAATTCCCCCCGCACCTGCTAACCCAACAATGCTGCACAGTTTTGATCCTTGGCGCTGGAGGAGTAAATCTTCGAGTTGTTGCAATTCTTGCTCTCGCCCGGTAAATGTGGAGACATCAAGCTGGGGTAAGATGAAGGGAATAGAGGATGATTTTTGGCGATTAGATTCACCTCGGAACTCGTACTCCCATCCCTGATCATCCAAAGCGTCAATATCGGCAATTAAACACCTGAGTTTTTCTTGATCCTCTAGACCAATCCACTCAATTTCCACCAGATTATTCAGACATGAAAGCAACTCAGTCTTTCCTTCCGAAATCAGCAGTTCGACGAGTTCCGTAAAAAAGACAAAATTATTGCTATTGTCCCACTTAATTTTGCTGCTTAGGCGTTCAAACCCCAGGTAAGCCAAAAGTGCTTTACGTTCTCTCACGGTTTGAGTGGTTGGCATTCTCACTAAAAACCGTAATAGTTGGGGCTTGAGTTTCATCACTGACAGCTATTCCAGACAGTCTTTGGGCTTCAGGATTAAGCTGTTGTCCCTGAACGAATCCGTTCTGCCAGTTCCGGAGGCAAATCAGCGAGAATCCTACTTACCAGTATGCCTTCATTCCGAAAATAACGGCGTTGTGTAGTCGGTTCGAGAATATTTCCCCCCGCATGATGCAGGGCGACGACATCCCATCGATCATTAAATACAGGTGAACCCGAAGAACCATTTAACGTAGACGTGACATACTGAACCACATCTCCACCTAAATACTCAACAAAATTATTCTGAAGGGAAATCTGTTTCGGTTGACCTAATGGATGCTGAATAATATTAACCCGTTCCCGCCGCCGAATTGTTGTCTCCACCAAGGATAACCATCCCCATTGATTTCCCGGTTCTCCAACCAATTGCACCACGGTATAATCTAAAGCCGAGTTAGTCTGAAAAATCCCATCAACCTGAGCGCGATATTCATCGGGTTGCTGTGCCTCTCCCTGAAAATTTTCCTCATAAATTGACTTTATGATGGGGTTGAGTAAAGGGCGACCCGATCAGATTGAGTGGAGGGGCGTTGTTAATTGATGCAAGCGGGTCGCCCCTACCGTTTAGACTAAAGGTGATAGGCTCCTAGATAATCAAAATTCAAATTATAAATTATATCTTTTAACCCGTTTTAACGGGTTTTAGCTTTTAGCCAGAACTTTAGTTCCGGGCTAACCCCCGTTGAGATAGAGGTTTCATTTTTTCGCCTCGGCTGCGATTAACATCGTTGCAGCATATTCATTATTAGGTTGAATTTCCAGCGCCTTTTTCAGAGACGCGATCGCGTCATCAAATCGTTCTAATTCCATATAGGCTTCGGCTTTGTTAATCCAAGCGTTTGCAGAATTAGGTTTAAGCTGAATGGCGCGATCAAGAACCGGAATCGCTTTCTCCGGTTGACCTAATAAAATCAACGCCACGCCTTGATTAATCCAGGCTTCGGCAAAATCTGGCTTCAGGGTTGTCGCTTTTTCGTAGAGGTTTAATGCTTCTTGATGTCTTCCTAACTGATCCAACGCCGCACCCTTACTCCATAATGCTTCCGGATAATCAGGGTTAATGGCTAAAGCGTGATCGCACGCTTGAATCGCTTCGGTTGGACGAACCTGAGTGTTTAAATCATAGCAGCGTTGCCAATGGGTTTTGGCGTTGGCGGTATTAGGGGAAGGAGAAGCCGATGGAACAGGGGATGGTGTGGGCTGAACCTTTGTTGGCTTTGGCGCTGCGGGAGTTGGTGTTGGCGTTGCTGGTTTGGGGGGTGCAGGATTTTGAGTTACTGGGGGTGACTTTTTCACAGAAGGGGAAGGAGTTGATTCCGGTGAAGGAACAGAAGAGGATTGGTTATTGGGTTTTGGTGGATCAGGAGTAGGCTGTTCAGAGGTGGGTGATTCTGAGTCTGAACTGGGATTCGTTTTTGTCTCTTCGGTGGGGGAAGATTCAAGGGATGATGTAGGGGAGGATTGAGTTGCAGAGTTCGCAGAATTAACAGTTAACTCCTGACTCTGATTTGTCGTTTTGCTGGTAAACTGCGGAATCAGCCGTGTTGTCGCGACTCCAGCAATTCCGCCGACAATGCCTAAAATTGCTACAATCCACCAAAGATTCAGCCCTCGTTTTGGGTTGGAACCAGGTGTAACAATTGTCGGGACTGAACTCCCTGATGCGGGTTGGGAATTCCGCCAAGTTTCGGGTAAGTGAGTGGTACTGGTGTCTGAGGGGGATGGGGCTGGGGAATCTGGAAGACTTCTCTGCAAACCTTTCTCCTGCAAGGAGAGAGGCGTTGAATGTTCTGGAAGCGATGCTGTGGTGTCTGCGGAATCGGGTAATCGTTGGGTTGTATCGGAGGCTGGGATATCGCTGGAGAGACGTTGCAGGGCGTCTAGGGCTTCGGTGGCGGTTTGATAGCGATCGCGGAAATCATACCGAATCATCTGATCCAAAACCTCAGCCAGGTTGAGACTAACATGAGGAGCTAAATCACGCCACTGGATTTCTCCTGTCTCTGGATTTTCCCGTAGCAATCGAGGATGTGTCCCGGTTAAGGCTTGAATCCCTAATATACCCACCGCATACACATCACTACTAAACCGGGGTTGTCCACCCAACTGTTCTTTAGGAACATAGCCTTGAGTCCCAATGGAAATGGTTAAATTGGTTTGTCCCGATTGAGGATGACTAAATTGAGTGGTAACTTGCTTCACCGCACCAAAGTCAATTAGGACAATTTTGCCATCCTGTTGGCGGCGAATCAGATTAGAGGGTTTGATATCGCGATGAATCACATTTTGCTCATGGACATACGCCAAAACCTGGAGAATATCCTCTAGTAGGGCAATGGTTTTAGATTCTAACCATTGTTGACCTTTTTTCAATTCCTGGGTGAGGGGATTGCCAAGAATTAATTCTTGTGCTAAATAAAATTCCTGATTCTCTTCAAAATGTGCCAGCAGCCGGGGAATTTGGTCATGATTACCCAGTTGATAGAGGACTTGAGCTTCGGTGTCAAATAGGCGTCTAGCGGTTTCCAGACTGGCGGGGTCAGTGGTTTTAGGTTGAAGTTGCTTAATCACACATTGGGGGTGTCCGGGTAAGTGGAGATCTTGCGCCAGAAAGGTTTGACCAAATCCGCCTATTCCCAGTTGACGCTCGATTTTATAGCGTCCACCGAGGGGTTGGTCGGTATTCGTGGATTGAAATCGACGGAAAAGATTGAAGCTCATACCCTACCGCTCATTACAGGAAAAATGCATCCTTGACCTATTATCTTAATTATTTTTAACGATATGATTTGGATAGTGACCTAATCATCATTATCCTTATCCAGAATCCTTTACCCGATTGTTGAATCGACGACCCAAAAAATTTGACGTGACAACAGGCGTTGCGGTTTCAGCAAATGCCTGCATCATCACTCGAAAAATGGGAACCATTACTATAACAGGTGTTCGAGGTCTACCACGTCTATGTATATTCAATTAACCTGGGAAGATCCAGAAATGGGGGAAGTCAAGCGATCGCTCTTAACTGCACCGATCGCGATCGGTCGAGAATTGGAGCAAATGCCGGAATATTGGGGAGGAGAGTCGGTATCTCGGTTAGAACTGGCTAACCCAGAGATTTCGCGGTTTCATGTCCTGATTACGGTGGCAAAGAACCAAATGTATATTACCGATCAACGTAGTGCTAACGGTACCTTTCTGAATGGGCGACCCCTGCGCCAAGCCAATCAACCCATTTCCTTTAAAGATACCCTACGAATGGGTCCCTATAAAATGACCGCCACCTTAGTCCACAGCAATGATCTCAACGCCACCGCCCAGAGTCCCAATGTATCCAGTTTTACACCATCGATGAAGTCTATCCCCCAAAAGAAAGTGGTGATCTGGGCGATTGGAATCGGCGTTCTCTTGTTAACCACATTTGGTGCATGGGCAGTAGCCAGCACTATTTTAGAGCGATCGCGCCCTCAACCGTCGCCCACAGCGCCGTCTAGTAGTCGTCTGGTGAAATGAAGCAGGGGGAGCGGGGGAAGCGGGGGAAGCGGAGGGAGTTGGGAAGGAGTAACTTAGAGTTGATTTTGAGTAGTAAGTATTGGGTTGAGTCGAGAAAGATGAGTAGAAACCTATTGAAAAGTCATAGAGAGTTAGAAATTTATAAGATGGCGTTTGATTCAGCAATGATAATTTTTGAGTTATCCAAAAAATTTCCTGTAGAAGAGCGATATTCTTTAACTGACCAGATTCGTCGTTCTTCTCGCTCAGTTTGTGCCAATCTCGCAGAAGCATGGCGTAAAAGACGATATGAAGCTGCCTTTATTGCTAAATTGAATGACTGTGAAGCAGAAGCGGCTGAAACTCAAACTTGGATAGAGTTTGCTGTTAAATGTAGCTATATGGATATTCAAATCGGTCGAGAAGTTTATGGAACATACAACCAAGTTTTAACAGGTTTCATCAACATGATTAACAATCATTCACCTTGGCTTATGAAGCATTAAATTTATCCAATTAGTGATTTCTTCCATCCGGCGCTAGTAGCCATTTGTGAAAATAACCCATCCCTAAAAATGCTCCCTCAGCTCCCCCGGCTCCCTCTAAGACGTTGGCGGTTTATCCTGTTAGCATTGCTGACACTGCTACTAACATTGAACCCATTTCCCAGCGTTGCCCAAACATCTCCAACAAATCATAATAACAAAGCACCAATTGTGCTAGATGGTCGCGTTCTCTTACAGGTAAGAAGTTTAAATAATAACTATACAGCAGAAAATCGGGCAAAGCGGATCAACGATATTTTGGCGCAAGCGGTGCAATCCTCTCAACCTGTCAGCGTTGAAGTGAATCAGACAGAGGATCAAACCACGCTGACTATTCCTTCCTTGCCTGAGTCAGACCATTTACTCACTGTAACCGATAAGGATGTCTTACCAGAACTTACTGCTCTTCAGCAAGCCCGAATTTGGCAGAGAATTCTGGAACGGGCATTTGTGCAAGCCCAATTTGAGCGATCGCCCGCCTATATTCGTCAGGCGTTAGGCTTTGTCCTTGGGGCGATACTGGTTGCGATCGCGATTCATGTTGGTTTACTGTTTCTAGGAAAATGGGTGTCTCATCGCTTGAGAGTGTGGCTAGGACAACCCACCTCCTCGTTTCACGCCTGGGAAGATCCCGCCCAATTCATGGTACGCCTTGCCCAACTAGGGTTACAGGGCGGATTATGGATTGCGATCGCCTATTATGTGACCGATTTGTTTCCCGCCAGTCGGATTTGGCGCTATGAGTTATTTGATTTTATCGCGAAGGTTTTTGATATTCTCAATGCGCCAGTGATTAGCTTAGGTAGTAGTAAATATTCTGCCCTAGAATTACTATTGCTTTTGGGCTTAACTGTTGGATTGTGGTTTGCGGTTAGTTCTCTGACTAAGCTGTTTAAATCCTATGTCTTAGCCCACACCGGGGCTGAACCCAGATTGCAAGAGGTGATTACTGTCCTCACTCAGTATGTTCTCACCTTTCTCGGATTGATTGTCCTGTTACAAATTTGGGGTTTAGATGTTGGATCTTTAACCATTCTTGCCAGTGTTCTCGGTGTGGGGATTGGGTTTGGGGTTCAGAATATTGCCAATAACTTTATTAGCGGGATTATTATTACCTTTGAACGCCCCATCCAAATCGGTGATTTTGTCAAAGTCGGTGATTTACTGGGAACCGTAGAACGCATTGGCGCACGTAGTACGGAGATTTGTACGTTAGATCAAGTTACGATTATCGTACCCAACTCACGCTTTTTAGAGACTGAGGTAATTAACTGGAGTCACGGGAATCCGATTTCTCGGCTGCGGATTCCTGTGGGTGTGGCGTATGGATCAGATATCGATAAAGTCCAAACCGCGTTACTCGAAGCTGTCAAAAATCATCCCGAAGTGCTGCTGCAACCGCCGCCTCAGGTATGGTTTCAAGGGTTTGGGGAGAGTTCCCTAGACTTTGATTTACTGGTGTGGACAGGAGAACCGAAGAAACAGTTTAAAGTTAAAAGTGATCTCAACTATCGGATTGAGGCATGTTTGCGACATCATACGATTGAGATTCCCTTTCCACAACGGGATTTACATCTGCGATCGCCTAAACTTGACGAAATTTTCAACCTGTTATTATATCGGGATGCATCAACATCGTCTCCTCGATCAATTGAGCCGACGAATGGTGATCAATCAAACCCTACTCCCCTTTCTCAACCGCAAGATTCCCTCGCAGCTACGACTGAGATATCCGGATCAGTATCCCGGACAATCACTCCAGCCAAAACCCTAACCGAGACAGAAATTGAAGCATTAGTTGCAGCGATGCGGGGTGTAGATGGTGTGGAAATAAAAGACCGCCGCTATCGAGGAAATCTTTATCCTCAATGCTTCATTGGTGCAGAAGCCGTGGAATGGCTAGCACAACGGACTCAGGGTTCTCGACAAGAAGCAATTCGCATCGGACAAATTTTGATTGATAGCGGTATTATCCATCATGTTATTGATGATTATCCGTTTCAAGATGATTATTCATTTTATCGATTTTATCGGGATAATCGTCTGGTATGACTTGATACCAAGTTGCATTCAAAGCTTTCCCTTCCCCTGCTTCCCCTGCTTCCCCTGCTTGTCCTATTTACTATGTTTGAGCGTAACTCGGTATGAAGCTAGGTATCGGAGATCGGACTCATGACAGGGTGATGCCTATTGCCCATTGCCCATTGCCTATTGCCCATTGCCTATTGCCCATTGCCTAGCGCTATATGGCAAGGCGGAAACTATTGGGCGGTTTTATCGAGTTTTTTACTTTTTGAGTTTACCTTGGCAGATGAACCCGAAAAATTCAGGGCTGTTTAAGGGTTTAACGGCGATTAACGCCAAGTAGAAACGTATAAGCAACTTGATTACCCCGGTAAGACGGTTGAATTTGGAAAATTTTAGGAGGTAATGCTGTGAAGCTGAAGATTATCGCTTTTTCACTGTTGTTGGGTTTGACATCATTGCTGGGAGCTTGCCAGACTGATACAACTACACCTGAGGAGACGGGTGTAGAAGAGCCAACTCCAGCAGAAGAAACTGAGGTTATACCTGGTGAGGAAGAGGCTATGCCTGGTGAGGAAGAGGCTATGCCTGGTGAGGAAGAAACTATGCCTGGTGAGGAAGAGGCTATGCCTGGTGAGGAAGAGGCTATGCCTGGTGAGGAAGAGGCTATGCCTGGTGAGGAAGAAGAAGACGGTGAGGCTACGCCCTAAACCTAGCTTGATCAGAACGTGAACAGCTTACCTTGGGAGCGACAGGTCATAGAAACAGGTGTCAGCGATGAGACTTTTACTCGTGGAAGATGATGAGCGCATTACCGATGCCCTAGAAGAAGATCTCACCGATCAACATTATGCGATCGATGTGGCGCATGATGGAGAGGAGGGGTTAAATCTCGCTGATTCTGTCACTTATGACTTAATTTTGCTCGACATTATGTTACCCAAAATCGATGGGATTACACTTTGTCGGCGACTACGCTCCCAAGGCTGTAGCACTCCGATTCTGATGCTAACGGCTAAGGATACAATTACGGATAAGGTGGTGGGATTGGATGCCGGAGCTGATGACTATTTGGTTAAACCTTTTGACTTAGAAGAGTTATCAGCTCGCATTCGAGCCTTACTGCGTCGGGGTGTTTCCACCGCCCCCCCGGTATTGGAGTGGGGTAAACTACGGTTAGATCCAAGTACCTGTGAAGTGTTTTATGAAGATAACCTCCTATCGCTTTCACCTAAAGAATATTCGCTGTTAGAATTTTTCTTACGCCATGGTCGTCGTGTGTTTAGCCGCGCTCAAATCTTAGAACACCTGTGGCCCTTTGAGCGACTCCCGGAAGAAGCGACGGTTAAAGCGCATATCCGCAGTTTACGACAGAAACTTGAAGCTGGCGGCGCTCCCAGTGATTTGATTGAAACGGTTTATGGTTTGGGTTATCGTTTAAAACAATGATTGGTGATTGGGGAAGATTTATAATTTAAACCTTATAACTTAGTTAGGGCGGGTTTAGTGCAGTTAGAGGTTTTATCCTCAACCTTATCGCTAAAACCTAGCCCCTACAATCGGTCAGGGCAGGTTTTGAATAAATGTTATCATACATAGTGAAACGAAAGCACATCAACCCGCCCCTACACAGTCAAAACTCAGACGTAGGATGCTACGTTTCTACCGTTCTTAGAATGTTTCAAGGTTTACGCTGGCGTCTATTGTTGTCTTACCTAACTGTAATGGCAGCAATTTTGAGTCTCTTTGGCACGGGAGTTTATGTCTTTGTTAGCCGTAATCTTTATTACCAACTGGATAAAAAACTATTGACTCTGGCTCAAGCCGCCGCCGCCTCGTTTACGCCTGTCAAAATGAACGGGCGTCAATATCTTAATCAAGTGGATGCGGTTCCCTGGCGCGATATTTTTAATCGGGATCAGCAAAGCTTAGAATGGTTTGATGCCAAGGGTCAACTGTTGGCAAGTCGAGGCGCTCTAGAGTTGGACTCTCGACTCCGAGTCGGTTCTCAAACTCAAGAGGAAAAGCACAAGCCGAGACAGGTTCGCACGTATACCATTTCTGTGTTTAAAGATGGCTCAACCCCCAATCAGCCCTCTCTAGAAGGGTATATTCGCGCCTCGCAATCGATGGAGGATATCCAAATCGTCCAACGCCAAATGCTGTGGGGATTGGGAATGGGTGGTGTTATGGGGTTAGGTTTAGTGGGTTTAGGCGGACTGTGGTTGACACAGAAAGCGTTGGAGCCAATTGAGCAAAGTTTTCAGCAACTTAAGCAGTTTACGGCGGATGCGTCTCATGAGTTACGCAGTCCTTTAATGGCAATTAAAGCATCAGTTGATGTGATGCGAAATCATCCGGAACGAATTCATCCTAAAGATGCGAAAAAGTTAGCGGCGATCGCGAGTGCGACGGATCAGATGAGTCACTTATCAGAAGACTTGCTTTTTTTAGCGCGAAACGATAGTAAAATATCAACGCCTAGCCGTGAGAAAAGCACAATCTCTCTGAATAAGATTTTAAAGAACTTGCTGGAGTTATTAGAACCTTTTGCACAAGACAAAGAAGTTACACTCCAGTCTCAGTGGCTAGCCACAGTTTCTGTGGTAGGGGATGAATCACAACTGAGTCGTTTATTTTGTAACCTGCTGGAAAATGCGATTCAATATACGCCGACTCAAGGGAAAGTAGAGCTGATTTTAGCGAAAACTAATCGCTTTGCTATTGTTAGTGTTAAAGATACCGGAATTGGCATTGAGCGAGAACAGTTACCCTTTGTGTTTGATCGCTTCTGGCGGGCGGACAAAGCCCGTTCTCGCCGCGAGGGGGGGACAGGGTTAGGTTTAGCTATTGCTGCTGCGATCGCCCAGCGTCATGGCGGGAAAATTACGGTGACGAGTCAGGTTGGGGTGGGTAGCTGTTTTCAGGTGCGTTTACCCGCCGTTTAACTCCGGTTCTTTGCTATTGTAGGCTAGAGATTTCTCAACTCGCAGCCTCCTATGACAGCTAGCGCTCAGATCACTCAATTCCAGTACAAACCCCTACACAAGCCCAACCAGCTTATTTACGGTATGGGTCAGACAGCAGTGGTTACAGGTTGGACGGTAAAAGGTGCGATCGCGAAACAGTTACAACCTCACGAGTTTGCTGTTATCGGTCAACTCTACAGTCCGACGCGGGGTATCAGCCTGCTGATCCGAAATCTATTAGCGAATCCTCATGTCCGCTTTTTGGTTGTTCTCAACGCCACGAAGGAAGACCAAAATGCTGGGGGGGGGATATGCTTATTAGATTTTTTCCGCAATGGGTTTACTGAAGGGTTCAGCGATACAGGGCGTCGCTGTTGGGTGATTCAGTCTGCGATTCCTGGCTATATCGATATTGAAATTGAGGCTAATGCTTTGGAGACTCTCCGGCAATCGGTGGAGTGGCAAGAGGTAAAATCAATAGCTGAAGCGGTGAGTCAGGTTAAGTCTTATGCGGTGAGGGATAGGGTTGAACCCTGGGGTGCGCCGCTAGAATTTCCCCAAACAGAAGCCGTGCCAACCGTCTTACCTGGATCACGTTACGGACATCGGATTGAAGGCAAGACGATTGCTGAAACCTGGGTCAAAATTATTCATCGGATTAAAACAACGGGAACCCTTCGACCCACGGGCTATGATGGGCAATGGCAAGAATTAATTGATTTAATGGCAGTGGTGACGGATGAACCCCCAGGGTTCTATTTCCCTGAACCCAACTATTTGCCCTGCGATCGCGCTTTTATTCAGGAGTACATTCACCAAATTTTAGATGATGCGCCTTATCGAGAAGGTGTGAAATATACTTACGGTCAACGTCTCCGTTCGTGGTTTGGCAAAGACCAAATTGAGCAGATTATTACCAAATTAATTGGAGAAATTGATGCGGCGAGTGCAGTGATGTCTCTGTGGGATGTTAAAGACCACGAACAAGGGGGTAGTCCTTGTCTGAATCACCTTTGGGCGAGGGTTGTCGATAATGAGTTATCACTGACCGCGACTCTCCGCAGTAATGATATGTATATGGCGTGGCCCTCGAATGCCATGGGACTACGCGCCCTACAACAGTATATCCGAGACGAAATCGCCCAGCGCTCTAGTTATAACTTACGCATGGGACCATTAATTACTATCAGTCAGAGCGCTCATATTTATGATGACACCTGGGAAAATGCGGATCAGTTAATCCGAAAACAATATCCTGCAATTTGTCGAAATCGAGACTTTTATGACCCTGTAGGTAACTTTTTAATTGAAATTGAAGCCGACAAAATCGTTGTTAAACAAACAACTCCTGGTAGTGGCGAAGTCGTGGCTTGCTACTCAGGCAAAAATCCCCTAAAGCTGATTAGAGAAATTTGTGCAGCGTCCCCAGCCATTCAACCAGACCATGCTGCTTATTTGGGAATGGAGGTACAAAAAGCTGCTGAATCACTGAAAACAAATAAGCCCTATAGTCAGGATAGTAAATGACACCATTGAATCAAGATCGACCAACATGGGATGAATACTTCCTCATGCTGGCAAAACTTGCCGCTACTCGCTCAACGTGCTTGGCTTTTCCTGTTGGTGCGGTAATTGTTAAAAACAAACAAGTTTTAGCCACAGGCTACAATGGCTCACCCGCCGGATCAGCTCATTGTACAGAACAAGGATATTGTTATCCAGGTTTAAGTAGCTGTGATGCCAGTAAAGAGATGCCATCTCGCGCTGTTCACGCTGAAGCCAATGCGCTGGCACAAGCCGCTAAACATGGCATTGCGACGACTGATGCCAGTATTTACGTCACCCTAGAACCTTGTCTTTCTTGTCTAAAACTGATCATTTCTGCTGGAATCCATGAAGTCTTTTATGAAACTCCCTTTAACAGTGGAGGCAGTATTCTAGTTAGAGATTCATTTATCAATGAGGGTTTAGTTACCCTTAAGAAAATTCAGCTATCTGAGGAAACAGCAAAACGAGCAGCATCATTTCTATTAAATCCGACGTCTGTTGCTAGAGCTAGCGTATAACTGTGATCTCATGCCAAACTTAATAATTGAGGGAAAGGACTGTGTTAAGCGATGTTGATATTGAAAAACAAATAGAATCGAAAAAAATACATCCCGATACGGGAATTGCAATAGAGCCTTTTGAAAAAAAATATTTGACACCTGTTGGTTATGATTTACGAGTTGGTCAAAGAGGATTCTCCTGGAATAATAAACTTGAAGTAGAGATTGAAAGAAACGGTCGAATTGAAATTGCACCTAGGGATACAGTAGTGATTGAGACATTGGAGTCGATTAGTTTATCCAGGGAAGTAGGAGCAACTATTCATGCAATGGCTACACGAGTTACTTCTCAAGGATTATCTCACATCTCTACTACTGTAGATCCAGGATGGACTGGCAAACTCTTAATCTCTTGCCACAATTATCGTGATAGTCCTGTAGAACTTAGATTTGGAGATTCTTTGTGTACAATTTGCTTTTTCAGAGTAGAATCTCAAGCCAAAGGCTCTGTCGGAAGACCTCCTGACAGAGACGACATCTGGCAGCAGCTTAGAGAGAAGGCTAATCAAGAAAAACAACGACAGGCGCAAGAAACACAATACGAGAAAGACAGAGAAAGAAGGGAACGTCAAACTCGATTATTCTGGATGGCTTCTTTTGCAGTTGTCGCTTTAGCTATTGGTATTTTCACTTCTTTAATTAATCCAGTTATCGGGGCTTCTTTAGCGGCTGTTATCGGTGGTATAAGTCCTTTTGTTGTCGAGATATTAAAAGCTAAATAATGAATTCATTTTAGAAAAAAATATATATATTTGAAATAAATTATCCTGAATTCAACAATTTAATTAGGCATCTTTATCTATTAAATTATGAATCAAAATAAAGCACAAATTTACATTTCAGGTGCATTAACTGGAGTTGAAAATCCTTTAAAACTCAAGGTATTTTATGAATCGATTGGGGCGCTTTGTGAAACGATGGAATTTCAAGCCTATGTTCCCCATCTTAAAACCGATCCCATTAATAACCCTGATGTTAGCCCTCGACAAGTTTTTGAGACAGACAAGCGCCAAGTTAGTTCGTCAGATTTAGTCATCGCCTACCTGGGTTGTCCTTCTTTTGGCGTTGGCATGGAATTAGCTTATGCAGAAATCCATAAGATCCCTTTGATTCTACTTTACGAAAAAGATAAAAATATATCACGATTCCCTAGAGGTATCCCCACTGTTATTTCTGAAATTAAGTTTAGTAGCGATGAAGATGCCTTAGCTCGTTTGCAAAAGATTCTAGAGCAGTGGAGTACCGAGAATCCAACACAACCTCTTTCATTACCGATAGATTATGGCTAAGGCTGGTCGAACTGGGGCATACTTTATTGGGAAGGTTTCAAATATTCACATAACAACGGCACAACATTATCAAACCATCTCAGTTGCGCTCCACTCCAGGCATTCGTTTTAGATGTGGCTAGCATGGCTCGCCCGTATGCTTTTCCTTTTTCGGTAAGTCGTCGCTCTCTCGAACCCGGTTTAGTCCATTCCTGAATGCCTAATTCATGGAGTGCGGCGTTGACTTGAGCCGCTTTAACGTTTCGTCCTAATTGCTGTGACACCTTCTCAGCGACTTGGGAGGCGATCATCCCGGATGGTTCCTCAACCGAATGGGTGACTAAAAGCTGCTGTGCTTCGTTGGCTGCACTGGCTAAAGCCGGAAAACGCTGGCTGATGACATTCAATTTCCAAGACGCGATCGCACGTTGATCCAATCCCGCTTCTTCTAACCATTTGGCGATTAACCGTAACCCCTGATCCAGTTGCTGGAGTTCATTATCGAGGGGGAATTCCTCGGTTTGGGGTAACGCCGCGATCGCACCTTCGATGTCTTTGGGATAGGGAGTCTCAACTGACTCGATATCACTGGCTGTTTTAATTTGGAGAGTCTCTAAGGATGTGGAATTCGCCGCTTCCACCAAAGCCTTTGCCGTCTCATTTCCTGCATCCGCTTGATATTGCCAAAATGCTACGGCGGCATCCCAGGATGATAACGCGATCGGTCTGGGTTTGTCTGGAACCACTGTCCTAACCGTTTCTGGCAAGTTGTTTTCGTTTGATTTACAAAACTTTTGCGCTGTCCCCTTGCTTTTACCCACGACTTCGGCGATTTGCCTGTGGGTGAACAATAGACGCTGATCCTGATCAGAGGTTAGCTGATAACCAGAAACCTCAATGTTTCCAACCTGGAAACGAACCGCTCTCGCTTCCGCTGCCATGTCACTGTACCTTGCGACAAAACACGTTCAGGTTAACATTGTACAGTGTTCTACTCAATCCTGTACCAAACTAACAGAGGGGTGCAATTTTTCCCTACACCCCACACCCTACACCCCACACCCTGCCTACTATTCAAGTAACTTGTCACCGCTTCAGCTTATAGCGGCTAAGGCTGATGACTGCGACGAATTTCTGTAATTTGGTCAGCCACCTCCAACAGTTCTGGGGGCATATCGGGTCCTGTGAGAATAATATCTACTGAACTGGGGCGACTTTCCAGAAATCTCAATACTTCACTGAGGGGGATTAAGCCATAGTTGATCGCTAAACTCAATTCATCGAGGACAACGACAGAGTATTTCCCCTCATACACCACCTGCTGAGTATGATGCCACAATTGCTTGAGCGAACTATGTTCTGCCTCATCTAATTCTGGGGTATCAATATAGCGTGGCAAGTCACAGCGAATCCATTCTAAATACTGTCCTAACCGAATTGGATGCTGGTGTCCTTGACCAATACCCCCTTTGAGAAACTGAACCACCAGCACAGGTGTCCCCTGTCCAGCTATTCTCAAGCCTTGAGCAATCACATTGGTAAAAAAGCTGCGCTGGGAACTGGTAAAGACTTGCACCAGCCCTTCTAGGCTGTAGGTCAGGTGATGCGCTGAATTAAGGGTAGGAGTTTCTAACTGGGAAACCATAGTCAACAATTAAAGAGCAATGAATCTGATGGACACTGCTCAAGCCTTCCTTGATCAGTGTCTCATGGTCACTTTGTCTAGCTTTTTGGCAAAATTCGCTTTTCACTATGTCTGGCGATCGCCCAAAGCCGCTATTCCACCGAATCCTTTTGGGCTGGGGATTATAGCCGTTTACAACTTAACTCAAATCCAACACGTCCTCCCTTTTGCCCGATCCCTGCCTACATTGTAACTGTATCACAAAACCCACAAGTACCTCAAGGAACCTAACTAGAAATTCAACGATGCAGCGAACAAGATATAGCGTATTTTTTTCAGTGGCATCCCTAATCAAACACCATATCTACAAGTCCGTCAAGAGTGAGTCCCGAAGGGAAGATGGGGGAGATAGGGAAGATGAGGGAGATGAGGGAGATGGGGAAGATGAGGGAGATGGGGAAGATGAGGGAGATGAGGGAGATGAGGGAGATGGGGAAGATACCTTAATCTGGAGAATGTTCATCCACGGGGATTCGTGGCAAAATGACGGTCAGTAGTGTCAAAACCTGCCCAGATGCAAAGGATTTGTGCAACATTTGTCATGAAAGACTTGTCCAGGCTAGGAACAGAGGAGCTATTATCGTGAGACTGGTGATTCTGGGAGGTCCAGGTTCAGGGAAAAGCACACAGGCGCGACAGTTGTGTCGCTATTTGGGGATCGTGGAAATTTCCAGTGGTAACATTTTGCGTCGCGCGATCGCATCTCAAACTGACTTAGGTCGAAAGGCGCAGCCTTATGTCGAGAAGGGAGAATTAGTCCCGGATGAAATCCTGATCGAATTCATGCGTCAACGCCTGCTGGAAACTGACACGGCGAAAGGGTGGGTGTTAGAGGGATATCCCCGTACCGCGTTCCAAGCTGAGGAATTAGATTTTCTGCTGGAGGACTTAAATCAGCAGCTAGATTGGGCAATTTACTTAACTGTACCCGAATCAGTGATGATGACTCGTTCCGTGGCGCGATCCCAAAACCAAGCTCAAGATAGCACCCCATCAACCAAGTCTCGTCTGGATGACCATCCCGAAATTGTCCCGCGCCGCATCGAGTTATTTCACGAGCGCACGGTTCCCATCCTGGAGTACTATGACTATCGTCAAAAGCTGTTAACGATAAACGGTGACCAACCGCCAGAGCAAGTTCAGCAGAATATCTTACATAAACTTGAACTGGACGATTAACCTTTTTTGACCCAACCCCGTTCTTACAAAGAAGTAGTACCATGTCTTGGCAACGTCCTGATCATCGCCAACCCAACCAACTCCGTCCCATCAGTTTTGTACGCGGATTCACTAAATTTGCACCGGGTTCTGTATTGACCAAGTGCGGTGATACCCAAGTATTGTGTAATGTCACCATTCAGGAGGGAATTCCTCGGTTTCTGGAAGGAACAGGTAGTGGTTGGTTAACCGCCGAGTATCGGATGCTTCCCGGCGCCACACCCCAACGCCAAACCCGGGAATTACTTAAACTATCGGGTCGAACTCAAGAAATTCAACGATTGATTGGACGCAGTTTAAGAGCGGCTGTCGATTTAACCGCCTTAGGAGAACGCACCGTTTTTGTGGATGCGGATGTGTTGCAAGCTGATGCAGGAACTCGTACCGCTTCGATTACTGGCGGATACGTCGCCCTAGCTGAAGCGTTAGATAAATTAGTCCAAGCTGGAGACTTAGAGCGATCGCCAATCCGTCACCAAATCGCGGCGGTTTCGGTGGGACTGTTGGCGGGTGAGCCGTTTTTGGATTTAAAGTACGAAGAAGATGTCGCCGCGCAAACGGATTTCAATATTGTCATGAACGACGAATTAAACATTATTGAAATTCAGGGAACAGCGGAAGAAGAAAGCTTTAGTCGGACTCAACTTAATCAGTTAATTGATTTGGCAGAAAAAGGAATTCAGGAGTTATTAGACGCTCAACGTCACGCCTTAAGCTAATCCGAATTAAAACTTCTTGTAGTGGACTGACACAGCTAAAATCGTGGGATAGATTAGGTTCGTAGTAGGGGCTTTAGCCTCTAATTGTATAAGTTTTCTGGGTATAAGGCTAATCCACTAAATTAGGTGCGCCAAGCCAGTAGTGGCGTGGCACAGCTAAAATCGTGGAATAGGTTGTAGGTTGGGTTTCGACTTCGCTCAACCCAACAGAATCTAGGCTAAGGTTCCCTACTACGAACCCAAGCTAATCTACCAAAGAAGGTAATTGATTTACAACGTATTAGCTTGTTCGATCCACTGGATATGCTGCGTCAATAATTGAGATAAATCATAACGCTCCAGAATCGTTTTTCGCGCTTGAAATCGCAACGCCGCCATACCGTTAGGATGATTCAGCACCTCTTCCACCCGTTCAGCTATGGCTTGGGGCGAAAAGAAGTCGGCTAATAGACCATTTACCCCATCCTGGATAACCTCAGTCACAGGTGCGGTGTTCGACGCCACCACTAAACAGGCTGTTGATAAGGCTTCTAACATTGACCAGGATAAAACAAAGGGACGAGTTAAATAAATATGAACGGAAGAAGCTTGTAATACTTGCAGATAATCGGGATAGGGAAGTAAGCCGGTAAAATGTACGCGGTTGAGATCCAGAGGAAATTTTTCCAGCATGACATCCTTATAGGTTTTGCCATCCGGAAGGGATTTCCCATAGGCGACACGATTTTCGCCGACAATAACCACATGACAATGGGGGCGTTTTTCTTGGAGTAAGGCAATGGTTTCCATCAACTGAGGAAAGCCGCGATAGGGTTCCATCCCTCTGGCGACATAAGTGACAAGTTCCTCGACGTGAGATAGGTCTAAATTTAACCGAGGTAGGACTAATTTGTGTCCTGGTTTTGGTTGAAAAAAGTTGGTGTCAATCCCATCATGGTGTACCGTAATTTTATCCCGATACTCTGGGGGGAACTGTTGCTGCTGCCAATGGGTGGGGGAGAGTCCGCGATCGCAACTGTATAAATCAATCAGAATCGGCGCGTTTTTGATCCGAATCCGGGCTTCGTCGTCGGCGTTGAGGGGTTCTGCTGGATCGAAGTCGGCGTCTGAACCATGAGCGTGATAAAACCACTCGAAATAGCATAATAGTTTCGCCTTCGGGAAACTGTCTTTGATAAAGAAGGTTGGACCCCAACCGGAATGACCGTAAACCACATCGGGGATAAACCCTTGGGCTTTGAGTTGTTCACACAGGCGATAAACCGCTTGCCCTTGGAGCACTGCATTTTCCAAGGGGCGGACGTAGTGATGAGTTTCTGGACGGGCTTGGCGGGAGGGTGCGTAGATGGCTTTGGCAACACCAGGTAGTTGACCTTCTTTGCGGGTTGTGCCAAAGACAACCTGGTGACGCGGGTCTTGCGCCAAGCTAACGGCGAGGTGGCGGAATTGGGCGGGAAAGTTGGAATGCAAAAATAAGATTCGCATCAGATGATGTTTCGTAGTCTGGGATACAGTTTTTCTCTTGTGGACTTTTTCCTCGATAACTGGGGGATCTCGTGATCCATTATCACAGATCGGGGATTCGTTCAGAGTCGAGTCTGTGGGTGATAATTAAACGTTTTCGTTTTCATGGGTTTAGATTAGAAATTTGTTGATTTACAGAACGTTACGGGGAAAAAAAGTGTGAGAATTATTCTCAATTAGCGACGAGTTTGCGTTGGTTCAGCGATTTGGTAGAATTGAAAATTGTGGCTTAGTGTGTCTAGTTTTAGATAAATCCGGTTCATCAGTCGCTGAAATGCCTGATTTAGCGAGATTTATGCGCTAATTTGGCACATATAGGCGCAAAAAACTGTAGAGCTTGGATGCATGTATTTTTGTAAAAAATAGAATTTTTTTTTGACATTATTAGGTTAATGTAGTATACGCGATCGCGGCTATGGGGAAGTTATACCAAATTCGCTTTAGTTTGTAGTAAGGGCTTTAGCCCTAGATTCTGTTTGGTAACAGTTGCCAACCCAACCTAGGTGGAATAGATTTTACCATTGAATCGGGCGCACGCCATGCGCCCCTACAGTTTCCGGGCGTAATTCTAATTCATTAAATAAGGTGTGCCAAGCTAAAATTGTGGAATAGGTTGTAGGTTAGGTTGACGCATGTTACTAGGGCGGAATCTAGGGCTCGCATCCCCTACTACAAACCGAATCTAATCAACCAAATTAGGTGTGCCACGCCACTAGATTGGGATGGGTATTGATTCAATTGAGATTGTGGGGTTTATCGCGGTTAGGTTGTAGGGGCGAGTCGCTGTTTATCGTCGGCGGTTTAGGGTTAACTTGTTTGGACTCGCTCTTGTTTAAAGGTATGCGGTGTCAGATATTTATTGATACTGGATGCAGGGTAAGTTAATATTATTTATTGTTTCTCCATTTTACTTGTGCCACGTCAGTTTGTGACCGGCGCTAAAGCGCAACTACAAGCGCAACTACGAACTTAAGCTAAATGGCGCTGACTCCCATAGCCTGGAAAGAAATGAATTAACTCTTTGAACCCGTTTCAACGGGTTTTAGCTTTTAGCCCCAACTTTAGTTGAGGGTTAAGGGTTTAGGAAGTCTAGATGAGTTCCTTCCAAGCAGCGTAATTCATCGGGAGTTCCCGTTAGTTTGAGTTGTCCATTTTCCAGGAGGACAATCCAATCGGCGCGGTTGATTACGCGAGGGCGGTGGCTAATCATTATTGTAGTTTTGCCTTGGCGATGAAACAGTAATTTGTCTAGAACTTCGGCTTCACCTACGGGGTCAAGAGCGCCTGTTGATTCGTCTAATATGAGTATGGGCGGATCAGTAACAATTGCTCTAGCAATGGCTAATCGCTGTCGTTGTCCCCCAGAAAGATTGGCACCGAATTCACCTAAAACTGTTTGATATTTATCGGGAAGTTGCGTAATAAATTCATCTGCATTGGCAATTTGACAGGCGGTGACAATTTGCTCAAACGTGGCGTTGGGATAGCTGAAGAGGAAGTTTTCTAAAATGGAACGACTCCAAAAATGGGGTTCTTGGGGAACTAAAATAACTTGTTGTCGTAAACAGTCTAGAGAGAGATCCTGGAGATTATAAATGCCAATGCGAATATTACCCGATTGCAGGGAATAGAGACTGGCGATGAGTTTGGCTAAGGTGCTTTTACCACAGCCGGATTTGCCAATTAAGGCGGTGACTTTTTCACCGGGAATGGTAAGGGAAAAATCGGTGAGCAGGTTCACTCGTCCGGTATGATGAAAGTTAAGATTGGTGCAGATAATATCCGCCGCGTCGGGAATTTTGGCAAAGGGTTTTTTGCTGTCATCTGGGGTTTCTGGAGTGGCGTCGATGACTTCGGTTAATCGTTCTGTCGCGGTTTTGGCACGGGTGAATTCATCCACAAAGGTAATTGTGGTTTTGATAAAGGTGGTAAAGTTACCATTCATGCTGTTAAATGCCAGCAATTGACCGATGGTTAAGTCATTTCCAATAACTAGGCGACTCCCAAACCAGAGTAAGGCAATACTACCGATGCTGGAGACTAATCCAGAGAATACATTATTATAAATGGCAATTTGAATGGTGCGGAAGGTGACATTCGCAAGGCGACCAAAACGACTTTGAAATTCCTCCCAGGCTTGGGGGGCGGCGTTGGTAGTTTTTAGGGTGAGTGCGCCTTTAAAGGTTTCGACTAAAACCCCTTGATTTTCGGCATCGGTGACTAAAAGTCGGCGAGTTTTCTGTTGCAGAGTAGGGAGGAAAATGATGGTGGAAAGGGTCATTAACACAGCAATTACCGCCGCCGCAATCGTGAGTTTCCAGCTATAGAACAGCATGAAACCCAAGGAAACTAGGGCAATAAAAAACTGACTGGGGAGGCTGATAATCGCTTGGGAGACGAGTTGGTTAATTTCGCGGATATCACGGAGACGGCTGACGATTTCGCCACTGCGACGGGATTCGTAGTAACTTAAGGGAAGGCGCAGGATTTGCCGTCCGAATTCCAGGACAAGTCCCAATTCTAAGCGTTGGGCAAAGTGGGCAATTAGATTCGATTGTACGAGTTGTAGGCTGCTTTGCACCAGGTTCATCACCATCACCGCAACGACTACACCCGTTAGCAACTGGGTATCCCCCTGTACCAACACCTCATCGGTGAGAATTTGAATGAAGAAGGGGTAAGCTAGGGAAAGTAAACCAAGAACCAGGTTAATTAATAAGGCTTCGCCGAGAATGCCTTGATAGGGTAAGACGCGCTTGAGAAAGCGGATAAAGCCACTGGGTTTATCACTATCATCGGGTTGGGCAAAAAAGCGACTAGAATCAGGTTGAAGTAAGAGCATTACGCCATTTATCCAACCTTGGGCGAGTTCGGATTTGGACAGATAACGGATACCGACGGCGGGATCAGCGATGATGTATTTTCTGCCTCGTTGCCCATATAATACAACCCAGTGATAGCCCATCCAGTGAATGACGGCGGGTAAGGGGGCTTGATCTAGTTTGTCGAGGATTTCCGGGGTGGCTTTAACGGAACGAGCATTAAAACCTAGGGCTTCCGCGCCTCGTTTAAGTCCTAATAAAGTGGTTCCCTGTTGTCCGGTGCCAACGGCTTCTCGGATACGACTAATGGTAAAGGTACGCCCGTGGTGTTTGGTAATTGTAGCCAGACAAGCTGCACCGCAGTCTTCTTCGCTGTGTTGGAGAACACTCTGATATTTGGTCACCGCTAAGAAGGCAAAACCTTATTGTATCGTTATTGACTCTTGCCGAGCAAGCCTTATTTTCCACAACAATCCTAACCCGATAAATGTTCTTTTGAATTTTTGAAGAATTGAACTAGGTATAAATACTTGTGTTTACCCCGATTTCATTGTCCGAAAAAACAAGCTTCAAGTTGAAGTGCCGAATGGGGAGCATAAGTCTGGTGGAATCTAGATGAGGCGTCAAAGCTTGCTTAAGCAAGGATAGCTATTTCACGACCAATTTAGACGAACGATATTTCTATACAGTCATGGCGTACTACGCGCCATTTGACGTTTTAAGATTCTAGTGGTAATGTATCGGATATGTCAATTTGCTTGTTCTAGGTTAAGGGAAAATGGAAGAATTTAAAGATAAAGAATTGTTTGTCGAACTTACCCCTGAAGAACTAGAAGAGTTGAAAGGGGGAACACAAGTTTCTACTTTCTTAGGTGAGCCTCAGCCTCAACCGAATATAACAGGTCTGGGTGAGCCTCAGCCTCAACCAAGTATAACGGGTCTCTTTCTAAGTAAGCCCTTCACATTATTTCCAATTGGAATACCTATTCCTCCCTTTTTAATGCAAAATATACATCGTTTTTGAGCCGTTAAAAAGTCGTCCCAAAAACAACGTCACATTTTTAGGTCAGGTGAGCATCACCCACACCCACCTGAAGACTGAAATCATGAAAATGACAGCGTTATGGGGAGTGCGCTCCCTAAACATTTTAGGAAGTTTGTAGTGCTTGGAGTAGCATGATTTTATGGCATCAACTGGAGAGTGTCGGAAAATTCTACACATCCACCCAACTCGAAGATGTAATCTACAATGTCTTCATTGCTACTCCTCTTCTAGCCCTCAAGAACAGGAGGAACTGGATGAGGTACTTCTCCAACAGGCAATAGCTGACGCTAGTGCGGAAGGCTATACAGTTGCTAACATTTCAGGTGGAGAACCCCTTGTTTATAAACCACTCGACAAGCTGCTGGAAAAGGCTCATCAATGTGGTATGGTGACAACCGTTACCTCCAATGGGATGCTCTTAGATGAGAAACACCTGGAAAAGTTACGTAACCGGGTGGATTTACTCGCAATTAGTCTTGACGGTGTACCGGCATTCCATAACCGAATGCGCTCTTTAGATCAAGCTTTTGAGATAATGGCATCAAGACTTGAAGGGCTTCGACAATCGGGCATTCCTTTCGGATTTATTTTTACTCTAACACGGTACAATCTTCAGGACTTAGACTGGGTAGCCAATTTCGCCATTGAACAAGGAGCGAAATTATTGCAGATTCATCCCCTTGAAGAAGTTGGACGTGCCAAGGAGCGTTTAGCGGGAGTAAGAGCAAACGAGAACCAATCCGCCTATGCCTATCTGCAAGGGATGCGCCTGCAAAAAGCCTTTGGGGATCGTTTGTATGTGCAAGTTGATCTTGCCCACCGAGATGTGTTGCGGGCATATCCTGGTATGGTGTTTGCAGATACGTCTTTACTTGAGAATACGGAGGGCTTATTTGCTGATATTTTATCGCCACTGATTATTGAGGCTGATGGTACAGTTGTGCCAATTCAACATGGATTTGCTCGCCAATATGCTCTGGGAAATTTGCGACAAGCGTCTCTCAGGCAACTGGCGGCTAATTGGCGTCGGGAATGCTACCCTTCCTTTTTAGAACTTTGCCGTCGGGTATTTGATGAGCTAACGGCACCGACTGAGATACCCATCACTGACTGGTATGAAGCAATCGCCTCTCACGCCGAGGCATGAGGGCAAACATTTTGGAAAAGTCGTAAAACTCTCATATTTGGTCACTGTGCCAGAATGAGCGATATTAGCATTAGATCTAGACTATTTAAGCTTATCTTTGTTATAATCTCTATAAGCTTATTAATATCAATCGAAAAATAAGGAAAAAAGAAGAATGAAGATGAATGTGAAACATTCTCAAGAAGATAAATTGTGGCAGGAACTAGAAGCAAAAGAGCAGGAGCAGATAATTGGTGGGACTTACGTAGGTAGTGCGAACCTCCAAAGTAGTGTTATGGCGTATGTCGGTGGTGTGGCTAAGGCGTATGTCGGTGGTGTGCAGGCGTATGTAGGTGGAGCTACAGTTGGCATATTGCAACACTTTGTAGGTGGTGTTAACTAAATTTATACTCTAGATTTCGATATAGATCCCCAACTTTTGGTATAAGTTGGGGATTTCATTTAGGGTTAGGCAATAAACCCTAACTCAACAAAATCACAAGCTATTGAGAAGATCCAAATAAGCTTTCCAACGCTGGAAAATACTTTTGATAATACCTTGCCGAAATGACCCAAACCATCCGCCAGAATAGCATTGTAGGTTGGGTTGACGACTCAACAGGATATAGGGCTAAAGCCCTTACTACAAGCCGAATACATTGCTGGCATTCTAACGGTTATGGTTAAAAGTAGGAGATTCAAGCACCAGCACTGAGGGGATATAATCAGGTTGGGCTAATCGCAACAGTTGATAACCAATCCCGGCTAATCCTGTCATTAATCCTGGTGTTTCAACGCTTAAAGGGACTCCACACAGCCAGCCATATTCATCGATACTCTGGAGAATCATAGCGCTCAAACGATTTAAATGCTCTTGCCACTGGGAATCATTGAGGGTAAGACTGGCTTGCAGGAGTAATTCTAAATTACCCAAGTCGCCATGACATAAGGAATGATTCATCCCGAATCCTTGAGCAAGAGTCGTTTTGAGGGCGGTGTCGATTTCTGTACGAGTTTCGGTATCATGGAGATGAGGCATAGAAAGTAATCGAGCTAATCCAATTCCCATAGCACCGTGACACCAAGCTGTCATATAGTTGACTTGTCCTGGGTTTCCAGAACGCACCGTCGTCTCAAATTCGCGTAAATCGGGCCAATTTCCGACATCTGGGGAAAAGAGACTGCGTTCATAAGCGATCGCATAGAGTGCTGCTTCCTGAAATCGTTCCTCCCCTGTGACAGCAGCAAGTTCCAGCAATGCCCAGGCTATCCCCGCTGCACCGTGGGAGAATCCTGTCAGGGGCTTTTTGCCCACACCCACGGGCATCCAACCAATCCCCACCGCCATCTTTTGGGCGCAAGCCAGCAGATGATCGCCACATTGAATAGCTGTATCCAGTATGCGTTGAGAAGGATTACAGTGATACAAACTCAGCAAACTGCCAATGCACCCAGCCGCACCGCCAATTATATCGAATTGTTCGTCCCCTTCAATACGTTCTGTGAGATGATCGAGTAATCCTTCAGCCTCAGCCAAAAGTTCCGGTTGCTGCCACAGTACACTTAAATGAGTGAAACTGTAGATAATTCCGCCCCAGCCACTGAACCCCCCAATAGAAGGAATCGAAGAAGGACTTTCCCCTACCAGATGTTGAATGGAACTTAAGGCAACTCGTGCCAATTGAGTGTAGCGTTCCTCTTTTGCGATCGCGCCCAGATACGCTAAGAATAGAGCGATTCCGGGTATGCCATCATAGAGATCCATTCCCAAGGGTAATAATGTCCAATGGCGTGCCTTAATTAAGGTTAACCCTAGCCAGGTAACATCTTCCTCCCCCCGCAAGGCTAAGGTTTCGATGCGATCGCCTATTCGACAAGCCGCCGCCAAAAGTTGTTCGCGAGTGACAGGAGTCTGGGTTTCCTTAAGATGATACCTTGTCCATCCTGCCTTATCCCCATCCACGGATAAGGTTGTCAGGGAAGCCTGAATAAACCACAGTTGGCGAGTTAAATCCGCTTCACTCAGTTGCTGAAGGCGGCGTTGTACCCGTGTCATTCCCGATTCGGTGAAAAAATCAGCAATTTGCTGGTTAGCACTATTCCACAGATGGCGGGAATTGGGGCGCGTGGTAAACATAGGAATATCACCCTGCCACAAATCATCCCGTTCAGCCAGAATGACTTTTGTCAGATGCGGGCGACGGGGAACTTCCTGCCAGAGGCGATCAAAAAAGCGATCGCGATCCAAGGCATTTCGTAACAAGTCGGGATGAAAACTATCCTGTAATAGTAACCCATAAGTTTGGGTGGGGCGCAAGATCACCCGCACTTCATCCTCTGCAAACTGGGCTAATATGCCATTGTCTGATAACAACTCGTCTCGGTGATTCAGGAGTAACTGATAAACGTTTGTAAACCCAGTTGCGATCGCGTCGGTGTAGTCAAGAACATTCACCTCAGTATCATTAAGCCTAGGGCGATTCTGACTTCCTGGCATCGCCTTCCGCTCTTTCGTCAACCGCATCTCATCGGTACCCATTCCCACCCAAGACGGTACAGGATTTGGCGTCATTTGCCCTGCAGCACCCCCTAAACCACTCAGATCCACCCCCTCAGATTCCCGATTTGCCCATATTCGCTGCGGGAGTAATCCTACCCGTAAAACGGAGTCAACTATCTTTTTACTAGCAACAAACAGGGATTTTTGAGAATCAAATTCCTCACTTTCCGGATGAAACAGGGATTCTAAATCAATTAGAACTGGATCTTCACCGACGGCGATTAAATTTTCTTTGTGGAAATCGGTTGCGCCTACAGCATAGAGTAATGCCAAGTAACCCCCTTGCCGTTGGTAAAAACGCTGAACGGCGTCTGGGGAATTACAAGGTTGGGTATGAACAAATTCCACCCAGCCGTAGGTATGGCGATTAATCACCTTGAGGGTACGAAATGGGGGGTGATTGCCCCGTTCATTCAGCCAAGTGAGGAGTTGCTGAAAATGCACGTCTATTGCTAGAGATTTAGGCTTATAGACTATCTGAAAGCCCGAACTAAACGTGGCAATTATTACCGAACGCCCGCCTCGATGTTTGTCTCCCGCACCTGTATCGAGTTGTACTAATACACCTGGATCGGCTTCTGGTGTAAATGTGGTGCAAATAGCCTCCCAATCAGCACAGAGGTGTTGGATAAATTCTAGACTAAATGTAACCCAATAATTAATACAGATAACAACTTGTCGAGCCAGAACCGGGTACTCTTGGAGTAGAGAGAGGGCAATGTCGCAATCGCGTAAGCGTTGTAAGAAGCTGAAAAATCGTGCTTCAGCCGTCTCGCCCTCTAGTTGCCCTTGTAAACGAGCCACATTTAATTCCAGCACCATGGTGCGACTCAACCTCCACAGCAATTCCCCTGGCAGATTGGCAAATAGCAACCGGGCTACTGTGTTGGGGTCAAAGGGCAAATCCGATTGGTTCTGAATCAGCGATTCAATTCCTTTTTTTAGCCGCTCAATCCCTTGGTTGATTAGCGGCTCAATGGCGTACAAAAAACCCGCTTCTTTTTGCTCTCCCAACTCTTCTGGAGGCGGAATTACGCTAGTATTAGTTTCCTTATAATTTGCAAATCCATCTGCTAACTTCTGTAGCCAATCGGGAACATCAGGTAAACGATTTTTTACCGCTTCAATTGGCTCACCGAGGAGGTAAATCAATTCATCCTCAGTCATGCCATCAATTGCCAGACGTTGAGCGAAGTATGAGTCTGTGTTGAAAGGAGGTTGGGATTGCCACCGCTCTCTTCTACGCTCAGCGAAATTCGTATCAACTTTGCTATTCTCTGTATTCCTTTCAACTGAATTCAGCGATGCCATGCGTTCTATTAAGGTGACGGCTTGATACCAGGCGGAAGATGAGAAGCTAGGTTTATCCATAGTATCCATGGCAGGAGCAAGTTCGATGTAACTGAGGTGTTTTTTTATAAAAGTCAACCCGTAAAAATACTTATTGACTTTTTCGGAGTTTAGTTCTATATTTTACAAATAGTTTACTCTCTTAAGTATCCATGTCAAACATTGATATCATCCGGGCTTGGAAAGATGAGGAGTACCGCAGGAGCCTGAGTGAAGAGGAACAGGCGCAGTTACCGGAGAATCCGGCTGGGCTAGTTGAAGACCTAACCGATACGGAGATGGAAGCAGTGGCTGGTGGGTTTCAAATTGAAATCCCCAACTTATCTTGGGTTGATGCTTGCCCTTCTGCTTTAGCCTGTCCATGGACGATTTTTAATCAGACGATTTTTGAGGGATTTACCGTGTTTAAGCCGACTCCCGATCCTTGGAGAAAATAAAGATATAGGGGAAAGCAATTGAGTAGGGACACGGCATTGCCCATTGGTGTCAACTTAAGGTGAATGTCACTGACTTAAGCGGGTTTTGTAGTAGGCACGAAGCGTGCCAGAAGCGAAGACAGCGCTGACTACAAACTCTAAAGTCAGTAACATTTAACTTAAGGTAAAGATCTATTAAATCGGGGGGTGTAGGGGCGGGTTTTACCAATAACATTTTGTACCCAACTGATAACTTGACTAAACCCGCCCTTCTCCCATAGCCGGGGGAGCAGAAACCCCATAGCTTGAAAATTAGAAGGGGTAAGGGTCATATTAAGTTGACACGAATAGGCATAGAAGAACCCCTACAGGTGGGGGAGACGTGTTGTTCATGTTTATCTAATTTAGCAAATTAGTCCTTGGACAATCTTCCTCTAGTTCTGAACGGCTGCTATGGCATACAGCGATTTTTCATTGACTCAGGTCAAAAAAGCTTTTGGACTAACCGAACAATCGGTTCAACTTTTCAGGGATGTCGCCACCTTAGAACCGAGTCACTGGCTACAGGAAACCCTCAGCTACAGCCTTAAATTAGCCCTGTCTTCCTCCAGTGAAAAAGCCCGATCAGAATTTATTATTGCCCCCATTTTAATTGAGCTAGAGCGACGAAATCCGAATAAACTCTCCATTTATTCTGGCGAAAAGCTGGATGTAGACGAGGAGCAAGGGTTGAAAGGAGAATGTGATTTTATCTTGGCTAAAAGTCCCGTTTCGCTGACAATGCAGGCTCCGATTGTGTCTTTGGTAGAAGCAAAAAAAAGCGATATTAAAGGGGGTTTAGGTCAGTGCATTGCCCAAATGTTGGGATCGCAACGGTTTAACGAGCTAGAAGATAACTCAATTTCAGGGATTTACGGCTGTGTAACTACGGGAGAAGATTGGCAATTTTTGAAGTTAGAGGGCAGTTGTGTTTGGGTGGATAACCAGCGATATTATATTAATGAACTGGAGAAAATTCTGGGTATTTTTCAATTCATTGTGGATAGTTACGAAACATCTTTATAACCGTAGGGGCGCACCGACGTGCGCCCTAATGCCCTAATTGGGGTTTGCTGCACAACTCCCAAACCCTTGCTGGCTTGTAGTAAGGGAACTTTAGCCCCAGATTCCGTTGGGTTTCGACTTCGCTCAACCCAACCTACTGACGTGACACAGCTAAAATTGTGGGATAGATTTGGCGGTGAAATTGGGAATGGTTAGCGAGCAAGATGCTCGCACTACAAGGATTTTGGCATTATTAACATTAAGGTTTAAATGCCAAACAGCTTAACCGAAAACCTTTCCACAACACTCGCCCTTATTCAAAATTGTTGGAGTTCCTTTGGGGATTTTTCGGGCGCACGTCAGTGCGCCCCTACGGGTATACCATCAGGCAAATGAGTGGATCTATACTGATAAAAACTAGCGTGATTGTGCCATGTTTAGTGAATCCAACCCTACTGTCCTCCGCCCCATTCAAAGTGACGAGTTTCTCCCGCCAATCAGTCGCTGGACAACCCTTGGCGGACTGTTTCTAGTAGGAACCTGTGGCGTCGCGGTAGCCCTTGCTGCTTTCACAAAATACAACATTACCGTAAAAGCCCCTGCTACAATTCGTCCAGCGGGTGAACTGCGTCTGGTACAAGCCGCCACTCAAGGAACCGTTAAAAGTATCCACGTCAAAGAAAACCAACCCGTTAAACAAGGGGATAGTATTGCTACGATTGACGACTCCCGGCTGCAAACGCAAAAAAGTCAGCTACAAAGTAACCTAAACCAAAATCAACAACAACTTCGGCAAATCGACGCCCAGATTATTGCCCTAGATAGACAGATTACAGCAGAACGCGATCGCACTCAACGAACTATCGCTTCCGCTAAAGCTGAACTCAATCACAGCCAACGGGATTATCGCGATCAACAAATCACCAGCCAAACTCAAGTTCAAGAAGCTGAAGCCAATTTAACCCAAGCCCAAGAGGATTTACAACGACAACAGGCGCAGTTACAATCAGCCCAGGCGAACTTAAAATCCACCGAAGCCGCCTTAAACGCTGCTAAAGCTAGACGCGATCGCTATAAACCCATTGCTGAATCGGGCGCTTTGTCTCAGGATCAATTCCAGGAAGCCCAACTGTCTGTCACTCAACAAGAACAAGCCCTAGAAGCCCAAAAAGCCACCGTTGAAGCCCAAAAACAAGACATCGAACGACTCGTCGCCGCCGTTGATGCAGCCCAAGCTAGACTAGAAGGGGCATTAGTCCACCTCAATCCCAGTAATGCTACTGTTGCGATCGCCCAAGAGAAAATCGCCCAAGAACGAGCTACGGGAGAAGCCAGCCTATCCCGATTAAACCAGGAACGGGAACAATTAATCCAGAGGCGGGTGGAACTGCAAAACCAACTCAACCGAGATAGAAATGAACTCAAACAAGTGGAAACCGAACTCACGGGTACTGTGATTCGCGCTTCGGCGTCTGGGATTATCCAGCAACTGAATCTCCGCAACACTGAACAAGTCGTCAATTCCGGAGATGCGATTGCCCAAATTGCTCCCAGTGAAGCGCCCTTAGTGATTAAAGCTCAAGTCCCCTCTCAGGATATCGGTAAAGTGGAAACAGGTCAACGAGTACAAATGCGCGTTTCTGCCTGTTCCTATCCCGACTACGGTACACTTCCCGGTACAGTTCACACCATTTCTCCAGACGCCATTTCACCGCAACAGAATGGTGTTAATACGACTACAACTACAGCGAGTCCGGCTTACGACGTAACCATTCAGCCCGAACGTTTGCAGTTGAATTCTAATGGACAAAATTGTCTGATTCAATCGGGTATGGAAGGGAGAGCCGATATTGTTACCACCGAAGAAACCGTTTTGACCTTCATTCTCAGAAAAGCGAGATTGCTTACAGACTTGTGATCGGTATCCATAATCCCCACACCCCACACCCAATAGTTAAGTGTCGGTATTACAGCTACGCTGCGTGAGGTATAGTGAAAATAGACCTCTGAAGGAGAAGGTGAATGCCAACCAAGAGTACTCTTCAAGATACGCTGAAATCTACATACGGCATTAATAAGAACATTACCCAATCTCTATCTGCGGTAGAGTGTGAACAGTTATTGAACCTGCTACAAGATCAACCGAGTGCAACCAAGCTGGTTGAGTCATTCATTGCCAAAAATGAAAAACTCAGCCAAAATAATCGTAACTTTGGTCAGCAGCGGAGTCAAGCACAGAAAAAGCTCAAATCTCTTCAAGTAGAGCATGAAAAGTTAGAAAAAGATATCGCCAAGCTAGAGAAGTCAAATACCTCCCTAGTCACTCACAGGGATCAGCTATCCCAGGAACAAGAAAAACTCGAAGCACAGATTAAGCAGTTATCGGATCAGGGAAAAATATTATCAGGCAAAGTGCAGAGTCTAACCACTCACAATGATGAGTTGGTTGACGCTAATGAAAAACTTAAAAAAGATAACAAAGATTTAAAGAATATTGTTGACCAAATTCGACTACGGTTAGCGCGAGATACTAAAATGTTGTTGGAATATGAGGATAGCGAGATTCGCAAAGCGTTGATCAGACTGTTTCGGTGGACGTTAGGGTAGGGGTAAATTAGTATGGCAAGGCGAAAACACCAAAGTCGCACATTTAGCGGTATGGGCTATCGTGAAGTCCAGCACTCAAATTCAATTCGTCGGAGTAAATTGCCGAAAAATCATCAAGTCTGGCTCAAAGAAAACGGATATAAAAATGTTGGCTGGGATAATGTGATTCAGCTCTATCAAAAAATTAATGAGTTACTGGCTCAGCCGGACGCGGATGAACAACCCACCTTAGAAGAATTGTTCTTAGAAGCTGATCGCATCGGTAAAAAATACCAAACGCCTGAAGAAATAGAAGCGTTTAATCAAGAAATGGCGGCGGAAGTGAATGCAGTATCAGACTTAGTTGACCAGCAATTTCCGGAAACGGACGTAGAAGTAATTGATTACAGTCAGATGTCTCGTTCATCACGGCAATCTCGCTATAAAAATCGCTAAATTACGTCACAATCCGATCGATCATGAACCTTGAGGATAAAAATCTCGAAGATCTCTTTAAAGTAGCCGATAAGGTTGGTAAAAAACGTTATCATAAACTAACTCACCAAGATTTAGAAGACTATCGCAAGTTTGATCACTGGCGTTATGTCAATGGTAGTGCTGAATGCGGCACAACTCAACAGAGCAAAGACTGGGTGAGAAATAATTCGGATTGGCATTGTCCAGTTTGTGGTAGCCGATTTGCCGATGTGGGTGGAAGAACCATCGATCACAAACTTCCGCGATCGCAATATCCCTGGCTATCCTTAGACTTTAGAAATCTGTGGGTCATTTGCCGTAGCTGCAATCGGGAAAAAGGTGAAATGCACTGGTACGAGTACGAACATTATCTATTTATCCACTATCCCGATCACTATCAAGATATCCAACTATTTCGCCCCAGGCAATTGCTGAAATCACTGAAGGCAAATCAATAAAGTCAGCACGTTAAACCGTTAGGCTTCAATCATAACTCGTAAATTGTCGCGTGTTCGCACCACTCGACATTTTTGGCTATCCGTCAAGTTATACATTAGTTTAACGTTCACTATCTCTTCACAAATACTATTATAGTGAGCAAACTAATTTCCCTATTGCTTTGTCAACTCTTTGACAAAGGCTGCATATTGTGGGGAAGCTAAACCTTCTTGCAACACCGACAACACCCTCGCCATATTTCCTGCTAACAAATCACCTGCAGCTAGCCACAATCCGGGAAACACTCGACTCCGGATCACATTTCCTGCATCCACGGGTAACGATACATACTCCCCCTGTTGCAAGTAAAACCAATCAAGCCTCCGTTCACACACTTGCCAAACAATATATTCTCGCACCCCATTCCGACGATACGCCCGTTTCTTATCATGCAAGTCAATCGCCACACTACTCGCTGCAATCTCGGCTACTAACTCTGGCGCACCCTCAATATAATCATCTTCACTGAGTCTCGCCTGTCCACCTGCATTTTCATCAATTAACAATACAGCATCAGGTTGGGGTACGTTATCCAAATCTAAACGAACGGTAGGTTCAATCCCCAACTCAAGCCCAGATGTCGCCACTTGATAATTGCCTAGCCATAAGATTAAATTGGCGTGGGGTTGACCATGACTTCTAAAACGCAGTGCAGCAGGCAAGTAAACAACTCCTTCAATCAGTTCAGCTTTCTTGAGAGAATGCATCGCATTATAACGACGCTCAAATTCATAACGATTTAAGCGATCGCCACTTTCAAGCGCTGGAGGTAAAGACTCTTGTTGGAAAGAAGTTTGAACCATAGATTGCTATTGTCGCTTGTCTGTTGATGTCTCTATCCCTAGATCCTATCGGCTATTACTCCATAGGACTGTTAAGCGTGCAACCAGAACGTTGAGGAATTTCGCGAAAGTTTAAGAATAATTGCAATAAACAACAGGAGAGTTGTTTATTTGGGAGGCTGAATTCCAGTCACTCAAGGGGTTTTGGCGATTTTCCCACCATGACAATCCGCGTAAATACCTACTCACGAAATGCGAAAAGTCTGAGACAATCAGAAACGACCTCAACCATAAACTTATCGATAACACTGCCCATTCGTCCTCAATTGGGCTTTGTGCAACTAATACAAGGGAGAAACTCGTATGAAATTAGCTTACTGGATGTATGCAGGTCCGGCTCACATTGGCACTCTCCGCGTTGCTAGTTCGTTTAAGAATGTCCACGCGATCATGCATGCACCACTGGGCGATGATTATTTTAACGTGATGCGATCGATGCTGGAACGGGAACGAGACTACACTCCAGTCACCGCCAGCATCGTTGATCGGCACGTTTTAGCACGGGGTTCTCAGGAAAAAGTGGTGGACAATATCGTCCGTAAGGATAAGGAAGTCACCCCGGATTTGATTGTATTGACCCCCACCTGCACCTCCAGCATTCTCCAAGAAGATTTGGCTAACTTCGTCGAACGCGCCGAACTTGAAGCCAACAGCGATGTGATGCTGGCAGATGTGAACCACTATCGGGTGAATGAACTGCAAGCCGCCGATCGCACTTTAGAACAGATCGTCCAGTTTTACCTGAAGAAAGCGAACAAGAAAGGGGAATTACCCGAAGGGAAGACGGAAAAACCCTCAGTGAACATCATTGGCATTTCCACTCTCGGTTTCCACAACCAGCACGACTGCACGGAATTGAAGCGGTTAATGGCTGATTTGGGGATTGAAGTCAACGAGGTGATTCCAGAAGGCGCATCAGTTCACAATCTGAAGAATTTGCCTCGCGCTTGGTTTAATTTAGTGCCTTATCGGGAAATCGGTACAATGGCGGCGCGTTACCTGGAAGCCGAGTTTGATATGCCTTATGTGGATATCACGCCGATGGGAGTCGTGGAAACAGCGCGGTGTATCCGTAAGATTCAGCAGGTACTCAACCAGCAAGGTGCTGATGTCAATTACGAGGAGTTTATTGATAATCAGACGCTGTATGTGTCCCAAGCCGCTTGGTTCTCCCGTTCCATTGACTGTCAGAATTTAACTGGAAAGAAAGCCGTTGTCTTTGGTGACAATACCCACGCGGCGGCGATGACCAAGATTTTGGCACGGGAGATGGGGATTCATGTGGTACTAGCGGGAACCTACTGCAAGTACGACGCGGACTGGTTCAAGGAACAGGTGAGCGAGTACTGTGACGAGATCCTAATTAGTGATGATAACGGCAAAATTGGTGATGCGATCGCCCGGATTGAACCGTCGGCTATTTTTGGCACTCAGATGGAACGCCATGTAGGTAAGCGGTTGGATATTCCCTGTGGTGTGATTGCAGCACCGATTCATATTCAAAACTTCCCGATTGGGTATAAACCCTTTATGGGTTACGAAGGGACGAATCAGATTGCGGATTTGGTCTATAATTCCTTCACTTTGGGAATGGAAGATCACCTATTGGAAATCTTCGGCGGTCATGATACCAAGGAAGTAATTACCAAAGGAATTTCCGCTGATTCTGACTTGAATTGGAATAAAGAAGCGCAAGCGGAATTGAATAAAGTTCCTGGTTTCGTGCGCGGTAAAGTGAAGCGAAATACAGAGAAATTTGCCCGGGAGCGAGGGTTTACGGAGATTTCCCTTGAGGTGATGTACGCTGCTAAAGAATCTGTCGGCGCTTAGAAGGACTTCGCGATCGCACACCTTGTAGTAGCATGAGAGTGTTTCCTAGCTGGGGACACTCTCATTGCTGTAAAAGTAAGGTTTGGCGGAAAATGACACAGGGGAATTCTGAGCAAGGTAAACTGTATACAAGATTTATTTCCAATCTGAAAAGAATTCAGTATTTTGGCTATTTCCTTGTTGTTGCTTTCAGTCTAATTTTTTTGTTTGGGACGGGATTTTTCCAGGTTGGCACTGCTGGAGCAAACATCCTTGCTGTAGTCTTCCCCTTACTGGTTGTGCTGTTGCAAGGTATAATCGGCTGTTTAATCGTCTACGTCATCACCCAAGCGCTAATCGCGATCATTGACCTTCTCAGTCGCATCGAACTGAATACGAGGTCTAGATAGGAGTAAGAAACCGACTTAAAATGTTCAAAATGTATAAGTCATATTGCTTAAATTCCAGACCCAATGACACAGGGAAAAAACATACTATGGATTGGGCGTTCAGTGAATGGGGTTCCCATCCGTTTAACTCGTGAGCGGTGGGATCATATTATCAGACCGGACGGACATCCTGAAATGCAACCTTATTACAGCTTTATTTTAGAAACCCTGGAAGATCCGGATTTGATTCAACAAGGGAATGATACAAGTACTTTGGTCGCGGTTCGCCTCTATCCGGAAATTCCTGGCAACCAAAAGTATCTGATGGTGGTTTATCGAGAACGTAGCGGTTACGATGGATATATCATAACAGCCTATCTTAGAAAGCGTCCCTCAACCAATAGGCGAATTATATGGACACTATAATCAGAATTTTAGAAGATTCTCCCACGATCACAGGACACTACGACCAAGACGCGGATGTTCTCTATCTGTCCTTGGGACAGTCACTACCAACCTTAACGGTAGAACTTGGTGAGGGAGTCATTGCTCGATATGATGAGAACAGCCAAGCCATCGTGGGTATTACGGTGATTGGACTGCGGGAACGAGTACAAAAGGAACTCAATTCTAAGTTACATGTAGCACCTCATGCAGCCGGATGGGCAGTTATTCAAGACGCTATCCAGGACAATGTTAAAGTGTTCCCTACTCAAGAAGCCGCGATTAACTGGGCGATGGAAATAGCACGCCACCAATGGCTTGAGGTCGTAATTCACAGGGAAAATGGCGAGATTCAAGAATTGATTAATCCGGCGATGGATGCTTTATTGCAGCGTCGAAAAGAAAGATAGGCATAGTCTTGACTTATCTGAATAAAATAACTTGTACCTGGGTTACAGAATTGCGTCTCTTCCAGACAAAGATAAAATTGTATTGATAAACGCCTTTAATTCGGAACAAGCTTCAATAGCATCCATTAGATCGTTTTGCTCTAAGATTTTTTTTGCATCACGCGCTTTATTATAACTCCGGGAACTTTTCCCTAATTCAAAGATTTCTTTAATTCGCTGGGAAGGCGGATTATCATGATTAACTTTCTCAGGATTGCCACTGGGAGCCGACTTGTTATGTTTAGCCAGTTTCTGAATAGTTGACCAAAATGGTAAAAGCCAAGCTTCAAATTCATAGGACGCAGCATGGGGATAAAAATTGGGGTTATTTCCCACCATAACGACTCGTTGGAAATTTGGCAGCAGATTAACCACAATCCAAGGCTTGAGACGCTCTTGATATAGCATAATGAAATTATCTCCTATGTAAGTGGGAGCCAGAGCCAGTCCGATGCTTGTCTAGGGCGCGAGACTGGCTTCTGACTTTGAACGTTTCGCGTTCATTTCAAGAGTATCACAAAAATGAATAGCCCTAAATTATAGCATACTTTGGGCTTTTTTTGTAGCTAATTTGTAGCTAACGCCCTATTTACGAGTGCAGACCTGTAAGATTAAAAGCGATAATGAACGTCAACTGTTGGTAGTGAGCAAACGTATTCACGTTACAATTCCCGACTATATTTATGACACTTTAGAGCAATGGGCAGACAACCAAGGCAGACCCAGAGCGAGTTTAGCTGCCTTTTTGATTGAGGTGGCTGTATTAGAAGCTCAAAAAACCGGACAGATACCACCCAAGCGAGAAAAACCAGATAAAGGCAGATAATGATGGTTTATGTCAATTCAGCGCGAATGGATAACTAACAGTCGCATCCCCTGGTTTTTGGGTCGAGTATTGTACGGTGTGAGTTTGGGACTGATTATCGCTTGTCAAGCAGAACCTCCCTCTGGGGTGAATTCTCCGGGAACGTCTGCTGAATCTGTAACTTCCTCCAGTTCTACCGAACCAGCCACTCAGACTAACTCATCGTCAACGGATAGCCAAACTACTTATAAAAACGAGTCTTTGGGTATTCGCTTCGAGTATCCAGAGGGGTTTGTTGTTGATGATACGAATAAACAGTCCGATGCTGAGTCTGAAATGCGGCGGGGAACCGTAGAGGTATGGACGCAGGCTGACTATGAGGCGATGCAGACAAATGAATTTGAGGGTACAGAATTGCCAGCCAACGTTAGCCTTTGGGTTTATCGTAATCCCGATCGCCTCTCGTTACAAGACTGGGTAGAAAGCCGTTCTGAGTATTTTGTATCCCCCCAGAATTATACTCAGCAACAGGTCGCCAATCAAGACGCGATCGCATTCCAGTCTACAGGATTGTACGAGTTCGAGACTATTGTGCTTCCCAGTCGCGATGGTCAAGATATTATTGTGCTTCGTCTGGCTAAAGGAAGTGGCAATGAGGCGGTGTATCAACAGGCGTTTGAACGAATTCAGGGGACGTTGCAACTCTTGCGGTAGTAGGATTATATCTGGGGGTTCGAGTTGTGCGATCGCACTTAGCGTTATTGGTCAAGATATCTGTAGGGGCGACCCGCCGTACAAAATCAACATAACCCATCCATCAATTTTATCGGGTCGCCCTGCATCAAGTATCAGTAATTATCTGACACGGCGTACATTGAGACCAGGGCGAGTCGAGACAAGTTAATCTTCACACCGCTATATTTGAACAGCGACTCGCCCCTACAACTTTTGCCATCCCTATCATCTCTATGACGAATTCAAAACCTGTAAAATCTATTTCACCATCGTAGGGGCGCACCGACGTGCGTCCGGCAAACCTGTCAAATTTATTTTCAGCTATGGTTAATCTGGGCGGGTTTTGTTGTTCATTTATCGGTGACTATCTAATTGAATCCCTAAACCCGCCCCTACAAATTGTCCCTAAACCCGCCCCTACAAATTGTCCCTAAACCCGCCTCTACAAATTGTCCCTAAACTCCAACGAATGCGTGATTATTATTTCCTCGCATTTTCTACTGAATCAAAATTACCGCCTCTTGTGCCTTTGCATTAAGCGCTTTTTTTAACTCTCGCCCCACTTTATTAATTAATTCATCAAATGCCTCCTGGTTCTCAATCAGTTGTTCGCGAAATACCTTCTCTAACTCCGGCTTCATTTGCTCACACGTCGAGTTAATCTTATTATCATTCAACAGAAATTGACGACTCCAACCCGGAATATCTAATTTTGTCTTAATCGCTTCCTGGGTTTTGCTGCGAGTGATTTCTACACCAGCCGCCAGTACCGAAATCCCATAAATGACTAAAAGGGGCCAAGCCAAATGCCCGGTTAAAATTAAGGCAATAATCCCGCCAACTGTTCCTCCACCAATCACGAGATTAACAATTAATAAAACCGTATCCGCCAAGATAGCATCGCCCACGGAGATTTCTGGGTTAACCACATCCGGATCAATCCCTTCCTCAAATCGTAAACTACTTCGGGGTATCTGATATCTTTGACAAATTGGGTCAGTTTCTACTGATAATTCGGGTTGAATTTTGCTGTTAAACCAGGTAATCGATTGATTTTTGACAATCTGTCGGGCAGATTCAGTTCCATTCTTTCCCAGAGAATCATTCTTAATCCACGCTTCCGCCTGCTGCTTCATCCGAGTTTCTAAGTCACCTAATGTCCGAATTTTATTCCTGCGCCAGTCTTGTAAACTGGGTTTAACTGCATTTTCAATTAACCCCTGAGATAGCGGTTTAATCAGCAGTTCAATTAACTCAGGAATATGTCGTTCAATAATCGATTTCAGTTTCTCAGAATCAAACCGTTGATCCACTTCTTTTTTAAACGCTTCCGCCCGTAAATCCCAGCGTCCGACTCGTGCTAACCCTAGGGCGATACACCGTTCTGGTTCAGGATCTGGGCGCACCTGGGTGGCGGGTTCGGGGAAAATTTCTTCGCAAATCTGACGGGTAAATTGCATCCGTGATGCACCCCCTGTCATTAATATAACTTTTGGAGTTATTCCTTGTTTCGCTAGAGTTTCTTTTGCCTCAATCACTGACTCTCGAAACGATTCCATCCAACTTTTCCCATCCAATTCTGTTAATGGTTGATTCAATATCTCCGTCATGACGGTTTTATTGACTTGGGGGATAAAATAAATCTGTTCGTTAATCGATTCAAAGCCACGGGCAAAGGATTGGGGATGGCTGTAGACTTGTTCATTAGAAAAATAATCTTCCTTAGCTTTCCGGCTAGCCAAGAGACAACGGGATTTATGATGGGGATATTCTTCAAACACCCATTTTAATAGGGCGGTATCTTCATAGTTTGCCACGGTGCGCTCAAAAATTGCTCGGTCAATCAGGAAAGCGCCTAGGGTATTACTGCCAAAATCCAGGGGAATTTCATGTAAACTCTTGACTAAGGTAAAATCGGTTGTGGACGAGCCAATATCAATAATCAGTACCGCAGATTTGAGCTTATCATAGTCCAGCTTCCCCGCTTCCTTTGCCTGCATAAATGCTGCCCGTGATTCGGGAACCACGCTGAGGCGGGGGATTCCAGCGGCTTTACAGAGGGTTTGATAATCCTGGCGATCGCGCTTTGACCAGCCAGAGGGACAACCGACGAAAAAATGACTCTTTTCTTCCCCCTCCAGTTGTTTGCTTTTTTGCAAAATATGGTAGTAGGTTTCTAGAAAATGACGAATAGTCTTGCGGTAATCTAGATCCGCATTCGGTTTTTGTTTAAAGGCAATATCCAGTTGAGTTACACCCACTTGAATTAAAGCTTGTTCCCCCACCAAATAACCTAGATCAGGATGCCAGCCTAAGGCGGTGATTTGCACTTTTTTATTATTCACCTCCAGCATTTCTGGGGGGTCAATGCTCTCCACTAGCGCTTTAGCAACGGCTGTTTCACCGTGTCCTAAATCAAATCCAATGGTCTCTAAAACGTGCATATTATCTGGAATAATAGGAGATAATGGGGACGTGTTTAGGGGTGAAATACTTTCGCTGTGTTCAGAGTTGGTCAAGGAAACTACATCAGTCATAATTGATTATTTATTAGCGTCTCGGTTCAATTACCCGTCCCCGCCGCAATAGGCGATCGCCTTTGACTAAAGCGGGCGCAATTGTAATATACTCTTTAGCATTGGGGTTGATACTTGGCTCGAAGTCAAAATACTCCCGATGACTTTTGACATCATCCGGGTGATAGAGTTGGGCTTCAATCCCCTGCTCAACCAAAATTTGGGGTATCAGTTTAGTCAGTTCTAGCGCCATCTGAGGCTTTTCTAGAAATGATGCGCCTATCAACCGTTGTAGCAGATTTAATAGTTCGGGTTGTTCCTCAATTGCATTCGCCTCGACGGTTTTCTTCCCATCTTGGGCTTGAGCAACGGCTAAATCAATCGTATTGAGCGCCTCAGCTATATTATCTAATAAGACTTGGCTATCGATTCGCAGGGTAAACTGAGAGACGGTTGATTCAAGTGTATCTGTAGGGTTTTCTGGAAAACCTTTATCCAGTTGGGAGACAACCTCTAACCCAACTAACAACGCCATCAGCAAAATATCTAACCACGCCCCTGGCGCATCGGAACTCAAATTGAACAGCGAATCTAAGATACCGATACAGAGAAGTCCCTGAAGAACTTTGAGAATCAGGCGTTTGGGAGATAATTGTCGCCCTGGTTTAGCCTCTGACTCCGATTCTGGGGGGGTAACCCGCATCGGGTTGGTGGGATTCGCCGCCGCTAGTGTCGCCACAGACTGGCGCAGTGCATCCAGGAAAAACGCCGCCAGACGCACTTGAGAGACACTCAGTCCCCCAATGTAACTGCTTTCCAGAGTATTGAGTTGGTTTTGCACCAGCATCACCACCTGTTCTGAATTGGTGGTTTTATCGATCGCGCCTTGCAGTTCCTGCCGTTGTTTGCTAAAAAGCGTTAGTAATGTGGTCATCGCCTATTGTGAGACTGTGGCACTGCTTCTAAGTGATAGCCTAAAGCAGTTCTTGGTTGTGTGGAATATATTCCTAAGCTTATCGCTGATGGTTCATCGTGCGTAAACCTCTGGCTGTGAAGCCATCCCAACAACATTGTAGAGACGTTGCATGCAACGTCTCTACTAAAGGTGATGAGCAAGAAGTGAATTGACTAACGCCGCCGTGACTGTTGTTTTTTGAACAAAGCGCCAAATCCCAAAGCCAACCCTGATCCCAGAATCGTCAGGGGTTCAGGGACTGCATCATAAGCGTGGTTATCGCTTTCAAAGGCGATAGTGTCATCATCACCCAGTTGAGTCAACACCACCTTATCAAACCATTGATCTGATCCCTCAGCCGAGAAATTGATATAAGGATTGTTAGATTCCTCTGTTTGATTATCACCCCCAACGCCAGGACCCACTCCCAAACTGACAAAATCATCAGGCGTAAACCGGGCTAAACGGGTATCACCTCGGAAGAATTCAATTTGATTACTCGCATCCATAGATCCCCAATGCATCCCCCAATAGCTGGATGGTTTGGGTAACTGAATCGAGACTTGCTCGATGTCTTCATCATCCTGAGAATTGGTCGGTAGTGATAAGTAAGCTGAGGTGTTTTCTTGTGTAGAACTGGAAAAGGGAACTGCCCCTTTTGTTTCTACAAGTTTACCCCCGTTGTTGATGACTAATGCGTCGTCTGGAGAGTAGGTTGCTCCTTTTTGATTAACTTCACCAACCTTGGTGAAGTCAAGCTTAGGCGCGTCATTGAAATCAATCACCACAGCACCGGGTCTACTGGTAGTCAGTCCCTCACTTCCGGCTGGGCTACCTTTAAGTTCACCGCCCGTAGTAATCGTAAAACCACTGAGAGAAATAACCCCTATCATAGCCGTTGCTGTAGCAGCCACGGTAGTAATGATTGATGCATCCTTATTCATTGTCATAGCGTTATCAAGCTCATCTAGTCTTTATAAAGAGAACTTTATTTGTTTCTCTAGGTAGATGTTAATTTAATGAAGCTTGCTTTTAGGTGAAGCTTCCGTGAAGATAGCAGAATTAATAGCAGGGTTTATATAAAGATTCGGTAAAAGGAGAATTACTGGGCGAAGTCGGAGTCGGAAGAAAACTCTGATGTTTATCAATCCGTTGCAGGAATCCACGCAAAATTATAGAGACGTACCATGGCACGTCTCTACACAGAAGTAAAGGTTATGAGATAAGGAGTGAATTAACTAACGCCGCCGTGACTGTTGTTTTTTGAAGATAGCGCCAAATCCTAAAGCCAAGCCAGAACCCAGAATGGTGAGAGGTTCGGGAACTGGACGATAAGCGTGGTTGTCGCTTTCAAAGGCAATACCAGAATTGTTACCTTCTTGAGTCAGTCGTACACCGTTAAACCATTCTCCTGAGTCTTCAGAAAAGAAATTCATGTAGGGGTTATTTGATTCGTTTTGCTGGTTTCCCCCACCTGGCGCAGGACCCACTCCTAAACCTGCAAAATCATCTGGTGTAAACTCTGCAAACGCTACATCATCCCGCAAAAATTCAATTTTGTTCGTAGAGTCCATAGAACCCCAGTGCATGCCCCAGTAGTTGGACAATTTGGGTAATGTAATGGTAACTACGCTAGTACCAACGCCTTGGTTAGAATTTGTCGGAAGTGAAAGGTAGGCTGAAGT
Source organism: Coleofasciculus sp. B1-GNL1-01 (assembly GCF_040220235.1). Taxonomy (NCBI): domain Bacteria; kingdom Bacillati; phylum Cyanobacteriota; class Cyanophyceae; order Coleofasciculales; family Coleofasciculaceae; genus Coleofasciculus; species Coleofasciculus sp. B1-GNL1-01. The sequence goes on along the minus strand of NZ_JAVJTO010000049.1, from coordinate 37,003 downwards.
GTTGTTGACTTGTCCAGCAGGTGGGGGACCGGAATAAGGAACAGCACCTGTCGTTGGAACAAGAGCGCCATTGTTATTGATGACTAAGGCATTTCCCGGAGAGTACATAGCGCCATTTTGAGCGACTTGATCGACTGTTGTAAACGGAGAGTCAACAGCATCATTAAAATCGATAACAATGGTATTAGGTACTTCGGTAGTAATACCCTCATTTGCCAGAGGACTTCCGATTGGCTGACCGCCCGCTGTAATTGAAAAAGCACTGGCGGGATTAACGCTTAACGTAGTAGCCGCTATTGCTCCTACTGCAGCCGCCATCGATAATTGTTGAGTAGACTTTATAAATCCTTGACTCATAATAAACTCCATTGAAGTAGATGTAAATTTGTCTCTCTAGATAGATATTAGTACGATAAAGCTTTAAGTCTATAAAGTTTTGGTAAAGATGTAGCCCGAAATCTCAGTATTTATATAAAGTTTTTATGAAGACTCGACAAACGCTCTCAAAACTTCACCACGAACCCCCAGCCCGAAAACGGCTCAAAACCTGGCAAATCAAGCGTTGCAGAGAATTAAACGTCAGGTAAAGTCACGCCTTCCTCAGTAATTGGCTTAGGTTATTACCGAGGGGTTGGGCAACTGGCGCGATTAGCACCCGCCAAATCCCCGACTTCTCAGGGAAATCGGGGATGCTGGTTCTTTGAACTTAATTAAGAGACAACTACAGAATCATTCCCCTTATCAGAATGGCGGACACGCCTCATAACCCAGAACCACCCCCCTCGCAGTACACCCGCCATCGTTTGCGGGGAAAGATTTGCCCAGACATTAATCCCCACACAGATACAAGCTAACCCTAACAAGATGAACGTGGGTGCCATCACCACCCCAATCATCAACCATGTCCAAACATGGAGAACCATCACCCCAGCCGGAAGACAGGCAAATGCAGCCGCTAACCGCACCTGACGTTGAGGGCGCTGGAGTCCCGTCAAAATCATCGTCTGTAATGTCAGCAGTAAGTTTAGGGGAACTAATCCCCCACAAATCGCCACACAATGGGCGCGGGAAAATTCAAGTAGGGACGTAATATCAAACATGGAAATATTGCAATAGGTACTTTTGCTAGTTTATCCTGCAAGTCTGAAGGATACCTGCCCACAAAGGCGGACTTATGTCAACCTATTACCAAGCTTTTACAATCCAACCGCTAAAACAATGGAATAAACCAAAGCACAGTTGTACAATATGACGGTTGTATTGGGCAATACAGGCATTGATCGAGCGCTATACCTTGCCTGAAATGGGCGAACTCTGGACGGATACCTATAAGTTCAAAACCTGGCTACAGGTGGAAATTGCGGTTTGTGAGGCAAAAGCGGAATTGGGTGAAATTCCGGCGGATGCGGTTGCGGAAATTAAGGCGAAGGCAAATTTTGATGTCGATCGCATCTTGGAAATTGAGGCGGAAGTCCGTCATGATATGATCGCATTCCTGACGAATGTGAATGAGTATGTGGGGGATGTGGGGCGCTACATCCACCTGGGATTAACCAGTTCTGATGTTTTAGATACGGCGTTGGCATTACAACTGGTTGCCAGTCTGAATCTAATTGTGGAATGCTTGGAGCAACTGATTCAAGCGATTCGCTATCAGGCGCAACAACATCGCTACACGGTGATGATTGGGCGATCGCACGGAATTCATGCGGAACCGATTACCTTTGGTTTCAAGCTAGCTGGGTGGTTGGCGGAAATTTTGCGACACCGCGATCGCTTGGTGAATTTGCGTCACCATATTGCTGTCGGTAAAATTTCGGGTGCAGTGGGAACCTACGCCAATACTGACCCCCGTGTGGAAGCGATCGCCTGTCAGAAACTGGGACTTGATCCAGATATGGCATCAACTCAAGTCATTTCGCGCGATCGTCATGGTGAATTTGTCCAGCAATTCGCCCTGTTAGGGGCGTCTCTGGAACGCTTTGCGGTAGAAATTCGCAACTTACAACGCACCGATGTCTTAGAAGTTGAAGAATTCTTTGCCAAAGGACAAAAAGGTTCTTCTGCCATGCCCCATAAGCGTAACCCGATTCGGTCTGAACGCCTAAGCGGGATGGCGCGGATTCTGCGGGGTCATGCGATCGCTGCATTGGAGAATATGGCACTATGGCACGAACGAGATATTTCTCACTCCTCTGTGGAACGAATTATCCTGCCCGACACTTGCATTTTGACCCACTTTATGCTTCATGAAATGACTCATTTAGTCAAACACCTATTGGTGTACCCAGAAAACATGAAGCGGAATCTGAATCGGTATGGCGGCGTAATCTTTAGTCAACGAGTCATGTTAACTCTCGTAGAAAAGGGAACCAGTCGAGAAGACGCCTACAGTATTGTCCAGTCTTGCGCTCATCAGGCATGGAATCAACCGGGGGGAAATTTCCGGGAACTCATCGCCCAAGATTCGCGGGTTCAAAATCAGCTAACACCGGATGAAATTGAGGACTGTTTTAATCCCCAACATCATTTTCGCCATCTCGACGAGATCTATCAACGTTTAGGTATTTAAGAAAGGGGATAGAGTATGTTAGTTCAGGAAACCTTAAAAACTTGGCAAGAACTCTTAGACATTGCCACACCTAAAGCATCAGTAAAATGGGAACTTAGACCCGGAAAAAGTCCTTCGACTGTATCCATTTCAACTCATCTTGACAAAATTACTCAAGGGCAGAAAGCCCCCGTCTTACTCTATCGAGATACCAATGCCTGGTGTCCTTTCTGTGAGCGAGTTTGGTTTGCTTTAGAAGAAAAAGAAATTCCCTTTAATGTTGAGTTAATCGACTTACGAAATAAGCCAAAGTGGTACACAGACATGGTGCCGACAGGGCTTGTCCCGGCGGTGAAAATTTTTGGGGAATTGGTTTATGAGTCAAAAAGTATCCTCTTAGCCTTAGAGGAAAAATTTTCAGCTTTGCCGTTATTACCTCAAGAACCAGCGGCAAAATCGATTGCCTTGGAGATGATAGAAGCCTGTGATACGGGAGAGTTTATCCAAGCGGGCTTCCAATTTCTCCGAGGAAAACCATTCACGTCTAATCCTCAAGACGAACCTGAAGTCGATTTAGACGTTTTACGGACACAATTTGAAACACAATTAGCTCAGGTTGAACAGGCTTTAGGTCAATATCCAGGTGCATATTTTCTGCCAGAGTTTAGCGTGGTGGATATTATGTATACACCAGCTTTAAAGCGTTTGGATGCAAATTTACCTCTATTTCGAGGGTATCAGTTGCAAGGAAATGAACGGTTCCCCAATCTACAGCGCTGGTTTAACGCCATCTATCAGCGTCCGGCGTATCAGAAGGTAAAACCGGATGATAAAACCAACAATTTAGTCATGCAAAAACTATTTGGTTTAAAACCGATTAGCCAGGGAAGCCAAACTGTCCCCCAAACTGAAACCACTCAGACAAATGAAGGACGATGGGAAGCCGCTGCTCGATTGAGTGATAACCACAAAATTATGAGCGCTGATATTCTAAAAAATTCGGGGATAACGGCGTGGACTAATCCAGAAGCTTCACCGATGCTGGAGGAGTATATTGACTTTTATCTCAAATTGGTTGCCAATTATCTGGTGAATGAAAATACGGCGTTACTCTTTAGTAAACCTGTTAATAAAAATGAAGGTGAGGGTGTCTCAATAGAAGCGATAGGAGCAATTACTCTGTCCTACTTGAGAAATCGTGTCTGTGTTCCCCGTGATATGAGTGCTGGTGCCGCAACGGCATTACGGAGTGCCATAGATACAATGTTGGCTTCTCTGTATTCCTTTACTTAATTCACCCAGATATGAATCAATCCTCCCTCTTGTACAAATGACGAATGACAAATGACGAATGACGAATGACGAATTAATATGCCTTCTCCATTTCCCGGCATGAATCCCTATTTAGAACATCCTGACTTTTGGGTGGAAGTTCACAATCGCTTGATTGTGGCGATTTCTGATGTTCTAGTTCCCCAAGTTCGTCCTAAGTACCGAGTCGCGATTGAAAAGCGCATTTATCAGATTAACCAAACTGATGGGGATAGTGGGCTTTTGCTGGGAATTCCTGATGTTACAGTCAACAGAAAACCCAATGATCCTGATAACCAAGAATCAACAGTCGCTGTTGCCCCACCTGCTGAACAACCGACGACGGTAACTGTACCCATACCCGAACAAATCAAACAAGCTTATCTAGAAGTGCGAGATTTAGTCACCGGGCAAGTCGTGACAGCGATTGAAATTATTTCCCCCGTCAACAAACGTACTGGGAAAGGACGAGAAACCTACCTTAACAAACGGCAGAAAATTTTTGGGAGTTTGACCCATTTAATTGAAATTGACTTACTGCGGCAATGGCAACCGATGCCACTCTTAAATAATACAATTCAGTCAGATTATCGAATTCTAATTAGTCGTCAAGAACGTCGTCCTCAAGCAGATTTATATGCTTTTAATTTACCGCAGCCAATTCCGGCGTTTCCGATACCTCTGCGTGCAGGCGATAGAGAACCTGTAGTGGATTTACAAGCATTGCTGCATCAGGTTTACGACCGAGCAGGTTATGATTACACCATTGATTATAGTCGAGAACTGATACCCTCATTGTCAGAAGCAGATACCCTTTGGGTCAATAATTTGTTGCAGGAACTCCAGTTACGATAGCTGCTTTCTTCTCCTTTTTAAAGACACGCAAAAAATAGAATAAATTGAGAATATGTCACCTTTAGTCCTCCTGTAGGGGCGACCCGTTTGCACCAATTAACAACTGTATCCACTCAATTTGATCGGGTCGCCCTTTATTCAAATCTGTCAATAATCCTGCTGAGGCAATCCAAGATTATCCATGGTACTTATTTAGTTTAAATCTCGCTGACTTTAGAGTTTGCAGTCAGTGATAGGATTTTTAGCGCTAAAGCGCAACTACGAACCCCGTTTTAATTACGTCATAATTTGCTGTGCCACTTTTTTAATTTCTAGGCTTAAAGGATGACTGGGATTGCGGAGGCAAAAAATGTCACCGCTAGCCAGTTCAATCATCTCTTCGGATAAGGGTAAAATTCCCGCAACTGTCGCTTGATAGGTTTGGGCTATATCTTGCTCTAATGCCTTAAAGTCAAGGGTTTCATAGGCTTTATTCACCATTAACAATAACTTAGGTACTTGCAACTTACGTGCCACATCAACGGTAACAGCCGTTCCTTGAAAGTCCTGGCGATCTGGACGGAGAATAATGAGCAATACGTCAGAGATGGTGATAGATAGTAGCGTTTCTTCATTCAAACCAGGGTGAGTATCAATGAAGAGATAGTCTAGCTTTAAGGCTTGAATTAAATCCTCAAACCCATCAATCAGCATATTCACATCGTACCCTTCTCGCAAAATCCGGGTAATCTCTCCCATGCGAATACTGGACGGAATTAAATAGATTTTGCTATTGATTTTGCGGTTTTCTCCGAGAATAGAACTGACATCATACGCCGCATCTTGAATTTGACAACGCCCCCATAAGTAATCATTTAGGGCATTTTTCATTTTGTTCTCATCGAAGCCGAAAAGAACGTGAATGCCAGGAGACTGGATATCAGTATCAACAATACCGACTCGATATCCAGCTTTAGCAACAGTCGCGGCTAGATTCGCTGTAGCATTTGATTTGCCCGTACCACCACGGAATGAGTGAATCGACACAATTTCCGACATTTTATACCTCTAGGATGTCGATTAGTTTTGACCCAACGCTAGGCTCAGGGAACCTGGTGTTTGTGTAGGGGCGGGTTTTACTACTATCATTTCTGATTAACCCAGATGTGACTAAACCCGCCCGAACCGATTTGTGTAGGGGCGGGTTTTACTACTAATCATTTCTGATTAACCCAGATGTGACTAAACCCGCCCGAACCGATTTGGGTAGGGGCGGGTTTTACTACTATCGTTTCTGATTAACCCAGATGTGACTAAACCCGCCCTGGCTAAGTTTTGAGTTGATCTATCTTAACTCGACTTGTTCACACTTTGCTGCGGTCAGTTAAAATTTCGTATCCATTGGCTGTCACCAATACGGTATGCTCAAACTGAGCGGATAGGGCATTATCGACGGTTACGGCAGTCCAACGATCCGATAAGATCCGGGTAAACTTGGAACCTGCATTAATAATCGGTTCAATTGCCAGAGTCATCCCTTCCCGTAACTTTACATTGGGCATTTGCCGAGTGCGGAAGTGAAACACAGAGGGTTCTTCGTGCAGGTTGCGTCCCACCCCATGACCGGTGAAATCTTCCACCACAAAAAAACTATTGGCGTTAACATGGTCTTCGATCGCCCCCGCAATGTCAAGCAGGTAGTTCCCCGCTTTTACCTGTTCGATTCCTTTATACAGTGCGGCTTCGGCGACTTCTAGTAACTTGGCGGCGTTGGGTTTAACATTACCCACGGCAATGGTAATACAGGAGTCGCCATGGAAGCCTTCATAGTACGCCCCCGTGTCAACTTTCAGCAAATCCCCCGCCCGAATCACCTTTTTGCGACTGGGAATTCCATGCACCACTTCGTTATTGAGACAGGAACAGATTGAAGCCGGGAAACCATGGTATCCTTTAAAACTCGGCGTTGCTCCCATTTCGCGGATGCGCTTTTCGGCATAAGCATCCAAATCTGCCGTCGTCATCCCCGGTTTAACCTGTTCGGAAATTTCTTTGAGAACGGTAGCGACTATTTTAGATGCCTGCCGCATAATAGTAAGTTCAGACTCGGATTTAATTTCGATGCCCCGACGTTGTTTTTTCGGACGAGACGGCTGGGCAGGTTTGGAAAGCAGGTTACTAAGAATATTCATGTAAACGATGAAACCGAGAATGGGTGAGCTTTATTTGGAGATCCCCTTGCCTCTTCCTACCTTGGCAGAAAGCCTGCTGACAAAAAAGGGACGTTCAGGCTTCAATTTCCCGATGTTGCCGATTCAATGACTTTCTGTAGCTTGGGCAAGGGTGATCCAGCGACAAAGTTTTATCTTATCATTGATTAGGCTAGCTCTGGCTTATTTGCTAGATATCGTGTTAATCAACCCTTTGAATTTGATAAACAGGCACGGCAATGCCGTATCCCTACGGGTTCGATTCCTTGGGTGATTGAAGTTGATGTCCCCGTTCCCAATTGTGGTGATAATCATGGTTCAATTCTTACAAAAATCAATAAGTTTCGCTGAATTTATCCAATGGAAGCCAGCCAATAAACGCTATGAACTGCATGATGGAGTCATTATTGAAATGCCACAGCCTACAGGTGAACATGAAGACGTTGTGGGATTTTTAGCCGAAAAGCTGACATTAGAATATGTCCGTCTCCAGCTTCCCTATTCTATTCCAAAAACGGCGCTAGTTAAATCAGCATCAAGTGAATCGGCTTATTCGCCAGATATTTTGTTGATCAATCGTTTGAAATTGAGCAACGAACCCTTGTGGAAAAAAGAGTCTACTTTAATTATGGCAGCTTCGATTCCTTTAGTTATTGAAGTGGTTAGCAGTAATTGGCGAGATGATTACTACAAAAAATATGGGGAGTACGAAGGAATAGGAATTTCTGAATACTGGATCGTTGATCATTTGGCTCTGGGCGGTCGTAAATTTATTGGTAATCCAAAACAGCCAACGGTTTCTATTTATGTTTTAGTGGATGGAGAATACCAAGTCAGCCAATTTCGAGGGAATGACTGTATCCAGTCAGTTGCTTTCCCTAACTTACAGTTAACCGCTGAAGAAATATTTCAGTCGGTTAGTTGTTAGTTCAAGTCGGTTAGGTAGAGCGTAAGCGTTACCCAACATAAGCTGTTCGGTATTTAAACCTTAATATTAATAATGGCGCAATCCTTGCCGTAGTGCGTTTAGCGAAGCCATGCCGCAGGCTTTGCATCTTGCTCGCTGCATTGAACATCTTGCTCGCTACCAATATCCAATTTAAATGCATGACAGCTTACAGCTTACAGCTTACAACCCCACCTGTAGGGGTACGGCACTGCCGTACCCTTACTCACCCTGACAAAGCTAAAATTGTGGAATAGATTTTACTGTTAGAATGGGCGCACACCGTGCGCCCCTACACACAGACGCGCCAGTGCCATTCTCTCTAATATGCCGTTCAGTGAAAATCAGGTTACCATAACCCTATTACAACCCAGCTAAGTTTAACTACATTTTTTTCAATCAAAAAACTCCGATAAAACAGGACAGATAACCATGACCTCCGTTCAATCTACCCCCCCTAAATACAACGGCTTATACTGTCAATCTCCAGAGGGAAACTCTCTGGTTTTTCCCCTCAAGCATACCGAGGTTGAGGCGAAAATTGCCGGAAACCTGTCACGAGTTGAGGTAACGCAGCGATTTGAGAATCCCTTTACCCAACCGCTAGAAGCTATCTATGTCTTCCCCTTACCCGATGAAGCCGCCGTGGATGACATGGAAATTAAAATTGGCGATCGCATAATTAAAGGAACCATTAAAAAGCGGGAAGAAGCCCAACAGATTTACGAACAAGCTAAACAAGAAGGGCGCACCGCCGGATTACTGGAACAAGAACGCGCTAATATCTTTACTCAATCCCTGGCTAATATCAAACCGGGTGAAGAAATTGATGTCACGATTCGCTACACCGATAGCTTGAACTTTGAACAAGGGGACTATGAATTCGTTTTTCCCATGGTGGTGGGACTTCGATATATTCCGGGTGCAACCATTGATGAAAGTGGCGATACCGATGAAGTCCCCGATGCTTCCCGAATCACACCCCCCATCGTACCCGAAGGATTGCGATCGGCACACGATATCGGCGTTACAGTAGAAATTGATGCAGGTGTACCCATTCACAATGTCCATTCCCCTTCTCATCAGTTGCAGATAGAAACTCAAGGAGAAATTGTCCGGGTACAACTGGGTGGTGATGACACAATTCCAAATAAAGACTTAATCCTGAGATATCAAGTTGCTGGAGACAATACCCAAGCCACCGTCTTAACCCAATCTGATCAACGGGGCGGACATTTTGCCCTTTATTTTATTCCCGCCTTAGACTATCGCCCTGATCAGATTTTTCCCAAAGATGTGGTGTTTCTCATGGACACCTCTGGTTCTCAAAAAGGCGCACCCTTGCACAAATGTCAAGAACTGATGCGGCGCTTTATTCAGGGGTTAAATCCTGACGATACATTCACGATTCTTGACTTTTCTAATACCGTCCGCCATCTCTCCCAAACCCCCCTGGCTAATACACCAGAAAATCGGGAATTAGCGATCAATTATATCAATCAATTACACGCCAGTGGTGCCACTGAAATGCTCAGTGGAATTCGGGCGGCGATTAATGTTCCTGCACCAGAGGGGCGATTGCAGAGTGTGGTTTTACTCAGTGATGGATATATTGGTAATGAGAATCGCATTTTAGCCGAAGTTCAGCAGGAACTTAAACCCGGAAATCGCTTATATAGTTTTGGGGCGGGTAGTTCCGTTAACCGCTTTTTACTCAATCGTATCGCTGAAATCGGACGCGGAATTTGCCGGACTATTCGTCACGATGAACCGACGGAAAAAGTGGTTGAAAAGTTTTTCCGCTCAATTAATAGTCCCGTGTTAACCACCATTGAACTAACCTGGAACGGAAGCGGAGAAACCCCAGAAATTTACCCCGCCATCGCCCCCGATTTATTTGCCCAGCAGCCTTTAGTGATATTTGGACGAAAGCGCGATCGCATGGCGGGTGACTTACAAATTCATGGGACTACCGTCGAGGGTGAACGCTATCAAAAAACATTTCACCTCAATTTTAGTGAAACCGGAAATCCAGCCATTGCTCAATTATGGGGACGGGCGCGGATTAAAGACTTGATGAATCAAATGGTGACTTATGAAACTAAATCGGGAGTTGAGGCAGTAACCGATACGGCATTAACCTATCAGTTATTGTGTCAATATACCGCATTTGTTGCCGTTAGTGATGATGTGCGCGTAGAACCCGGAAGCCAATCGGTTTCCATGAATGTTCCCGTGGAAATGGCAGAAGATGTTAGTTATCGAGGCGTTTTCGGTGCAGCAGCACCTCGTTCAATGTCACTTCAATCAAAACGACAAGCCTATTCCGCCAGTGAGACAGGTATGTCCCTTGAAAGTCTCTCTCTTTCCAATGAAGCACCCTCAGTATTTAGTGGCATGTATTCGATGAAAGCAGATGAGGCAAAAAAACCACCTCTACCGACTTCTTCCCCCAAAGGAATGGTTAATCAAGGTATCGATGCCGTTCGGAAAAAGTTAGGTAAAAAGCCTTCGTCTCCAGCCGCCAATAATACCAAGTTAGAAGTAGTAAGTGTCACGGGATTAGAGCCAAGTAACACCCTTTCATTGACCCAATATTTGCAACATAAGAATTTACCCTCTAATTTGAGTGGTGAAATCGTCTTCGAGTTTACGCTAAGTAAAGGGCGCGTCGGGCGGATTATGTTAGATGAGGATGCTTCAACCTTGAAAACAGCAAATGTGATTGAGTTAATTAAGCGACATTTGCTCAAGTGGCGTCCTTCTCAATCGGTTAATAGCACCGTAGTGTTAAGATTGCGAATTCAGTCCTAGGATTTAGCTGAATAGACCAGCCAACTGTAGGGGCGCACAGACGTGCGCCCACACATCAGTATCTGCCAAGAACTCAAGTTCTTGGCTTATAGCTCAAGTCCATTAAAATGGACTAAAACTCAGATATTATTCCAACTGTAAAAACTTCTCCAACGCCATCACCATCGCGGGGGGCCAACGGCGGATATTTTCCACCCAATCGATGTCTTTATAGCGCTGATCTAACCCAATAGCAGCAACCCAGTTACTCTCGGCTTCTCCTTGATTCCCATTCACCCATAAGGCGGCGGTGAGTGCAGCCCGGACATCGGGAAATTGGGGATATTTGCGGATTAGCTTGCGGAGTTCCAGGATTGCCTCTTTTTTCTTGCCAATTTGATAAAGGGCGAGGGCGTGGTTTGCCCGGGCAAAGGCAAAATCCGGGGATAAATCGACGGCTTTCTGGTAATTCGCGATCGCTTCTTCCCATTCTCCCTTTCCGGCGTTAGCGTTTCCTAGGTTGTTGTACGCCATCGCGTCATCGGGGTTAATCTGCAATACCTGCTGATAATCTGCGATCGCAGCTTCCCATTCTCCCTTTCCTTCATAAGCTGTCCCCCGGTTCAAATAAGGATCAGGGGCGTCGGGCGCTAACTGAATCGATTGATTAAAATCTGCGATCGCTTCGTCTAATTTATTCTGACTGACTCTGGCATTTCCCCGATTACTCCAGCCTACGGGATTATTGGGTAACAGTTCAATCAGTTGTGTCCAATACGCTTCAGCCGTGGCAAACTCACCCAGTTGTGTCGCCGTAAACGCTTTTTGCCGCAATTCGTTGAGCCGCTCAATCTGAGCCTGGGTTAAATCAGGGATTTGGGCTTGTGCCATCACTGATGGCGTTATCCACAATCCAGAGCATACCAGCACTAGCACGATACCGCATAAACTGACAATCCAACGTTTCATGAGAATGTTAAAATCACAGAGGCTATTGATCACTGTACAAGCAATCGGCTTCCACAGCTTCCAGACGCGCCATGGCGCGTCTCTACATGCTCCCCCAGCTCCCCCAGCTCCCCCAGCTTCCCCAAACTCCTTTTCACTCTATCTTTACGGATTTCTCACGCACTCTTCACACACAGGCTACTGAAACCAGTCGTCGCCTCTGTAAAAAGGAACATACCCAAATAAATTGATAGTCTTTCTCAACAAACTTTGATTAGCTTAAGACTATTTCCCTGAGGGAGATTGGGTAAATTGAATTGAGAAAATGCGAATGAGTTATCAAGAAATCCGCTGGTGGACAATCGCTGTTTTAGAGATTGCGATACTGGTGAGTTCGCCGTTCTTAATCCGTATATTTTATCACTTGCCGTAATCTAGAATAACAATACCCCATTGAAGTTCAGCGTTGAAACTACTGTGTGGACATGCCAAACCACTCTTGGTACAACCCTTGGTATGTCCCATCTTCCATCAACTTTAATAATGTCAAATTAATTTTTTCCCGCCAGAGGCTCCCTTCGGGTAGCGCAATCCCATAATTTTGTTGTTGAAATGTCGGCTCAATCAACTTAACCATGCCTTGCCCTTCAGATGTCGCATAATTCTGTAGGGCAGGTGCATCATAAACCACAGCATCCACTCGTTCATCCTCTAGAGCTTGATAAGCCTCTGGCAGGGTTTTAAACAAAATAGATGCCACTCGATTATCCTGTAGATACTCTTGAGCCGCACTTTTTTCCACTGTAGCCACTCGCACATGATGCAAATCCGCAGGCGTTGCGATCGCGCCGCGCAATCCTTGCAATGTGAAGCTAGTGGTAATACTGGCGGTGAAGTAGGCAAAGATAAAATAGCCTGCACACATCCAAAATAAAGCAAATAACCGTCCTAATGCCTTTTTGGGGGTTTTATCTCCATAACCCACGGTTGTCACTGTTACCGCCGCCCACCAGAAGGATTCCCAGATACCGGGTAGGTAAGATTTGGGAAACTCCTCGTTATGCTGGCGTTCCACGAACCAAATCAGATGAGCCGCGATCAATAAACAGAGGACAAAAAATCCTATTGCATAATAAAGGGCTGGTGTCAATAAAATGCTCAAAGTTCCTTGGAAAAGAGTACCGAGGAGGCTACGGTTCTGAGCAGACACCATAATTTGCAACCCGGATTCAAAATAGGGGTAGGAAAAATCAATGGTTTCTTCCCGTTCAGACGTAATCGTCACACCCGCGATCGCGACATCAGCCATCTCCTGTTCTATTTCCTCTAAGAGTTGACCAATGGTATCCACGCCCTGCAATTGGTAGCTTACCCCCATTTTTTCGGCAAGCTTGTCCCACAGTTCGATACTAAATCCGCTATAGTTGCCATTGTCATAGATTACAAATGGCTCAAAAACCTTCGTAATCACCCGTAAGGTTGAGGATAAGGACGTGTCGTTTAACGGTGGAGTCGGATCACTATTATTTCGCGATCGCTCTCTTGTGGAGTTTGCCAAAGACACAACAGCGCCCCTATCCCCGTTGGCTAGTACTATCCTCACCGTTCCTGATGGATGCGGTTGACTCGTGCTAGGAAACGAAAAGACTAGCCAAACAATTAGCGCCGTGAGACAACTCAAAACCCAGTAACCAACGGTTTTAATATTCACTCATGTAGTCAGACAACATTAAAGTTGGCGGTTGAGATTGGGGAACAGGTAAGTTAAGCAACAAGACAACGAATTTTAGATTTTAGCATTTTGAATTTACTAAAATCTAAAATCTTTGTTCAACAGAGCCATTAGCTTACCAGCTTTATCCCTCTTACATTAGCGTCCATTAAATAGACTTTACTCAACTTTGCCCCCCTCAAATCAGCACCTCTGAGGTTAACTCGGCTCAATTTGACCCCCCTCAAATCAGTCCCTCTTAAATCAGCATCCGTTAAATCAGCACCCTTAAGGTCTGCATTTCTCAAATCTGCGCCCCTGAGGTCAGCACCGATTAAATCAGCCGCTAGCAATTCAGCACCCCTGAGTTGGGCGCGGGTCAATTTCGTGTAGCTGAGGTTGGCTAAGCAGAGGTCAGCACCATTGAGATTCGCACCCCGTAGGTCTGCTTCACTTAAATCAGCGCCACTCAGGTCAGTCCTTTCGAGGATAGCACCCCGAAGGTTAGCACCCGTTAGATCCTTGCCACTGAGGTCTTTTCCACTAAGATTAATATTCACAGGCGTTTCCATTGTTTTGTTATACAGTCTTGTCTTTAATTGTTATTCATCCCTAGGGATATATTTCATCAGCCATTTGTCGCAAATGGCTTCAGTAAAATTGCTGAATATTTTGAATCTAGGGGAATTGAGTGGCTAAAGAGGAGAGATTTTTTATTAATGAAATCTTAAGGATAAGTAAACCCGCTTAAGCGCCAAACTCAGCTCTTGCACTCCTTCTAAGAGTTTAGACGGATTAATAATTTTTTCTAATCACATCAATAAGGAGAGAGTTGGCAGCTTAACGGTAATCGTCACTCTGATGGTTGATCGCTAATTGATACATCTTTGATTTTACGGGACTCCAACCACATTGAAACGCCTATCCAAGCAATCACCAACAGCAGTGCCGCGATGCCAAATTTCGCCATCCAAGAGACTAAAGTTTCTAGGGGAATAATCCGTCCCACAAAGAAGGATAAACTGACCATAACGGATGCCCACACAGCAGCCCCCGCTAGGTTACACAAGAAAAATTGAGAGTAGGGCATTTCTGCAATTCCTGCCATCGGTCCAGCAAAGATGCGTAGGAGTGCCACAAATCGCCCAAAAAACACCGCTCTAGCAGCATTTTCACTAAACTGCCGTTTGACTTCTACAAGTTGGGGTTCTGGAATGCGAAAGAACTGTCCTAATCGCAATAAGAATGACCAACCGCCTATTTTGCCAATCCAATATCCACAATTATCACCCAGGACAGCTCCAGTAATGGCACTTGCCAGCACAAACCAATAATTGAGTTCACCACTTCCGGCTAAGAAACCACCTACCAGAGTAATGGTTTCGCCAGGGAGGGGAACTCCAGTATTTTCCAAAGCAATGCCAGAGAAAATAACCCAATAGCCGTACTGATGTGCCAGTTCCTGGATTGTCTCCAGTGATAAAAGCTCAAAAGACATCCAGTAAACCCTTTACAAAAATTTATCACCTATCACATTTTCACGTATTTCGGCAAATTGTGTCAACTCGAACAGGACTTACGCCCTAAAGTTATCGGTTGAGACAAGGTAGGGGATGAGGTGTAGTGGCATGATACAGTAGGGGCGCAAAGCCTTGCGCCCATTGATTTAACCGTAAAATTGATTCCACTATGTTAAAAGCGAAGTTGTTTTGATCCAACTGCTTAAGTTGGCACCAACTCACCTGGACGCAGTTTTGCCCATTTGCCCATTTCTTCCTTAAAGCTGTTACATCCCACGACATCCCATTCCATCTCGACAAAATCCGCTTGAGGACGGATGTTGACATTGATGGTTGGTTCAATCGGCTCAAAATCTGGCGTTTCCGTCAGATGGGGTTGCTGATGCTGGGTTTCCACCGCATTATAGGTGATGCATCGGTCTACATAGTGGCAGTTAACGCAAATACACATTGCCCAAACTCCAAGTCCTTTTTGTTAGCCTAACTTAGACAAGCCCTAGATTGACCACTATTTAAGATGGATTTTTTGATTTGTCCGATGTCATTCGTCCTTTGTCCCCCAGTATTCGTTACTCACGATGAATTCTGACTTATCTGTTCTGTCTCCTCAAAGGTTTCCCTTCAGTCTAGAGTGGCTACCGCCTCAAGCCTGCTTAGTCGGTGGGGTGGTACGAGATGCCTTGCTGAGACGACAGGCTGACTATTTGGATTTGGACTTTGTGGTTCCCCATGACGCGGTGAGAGTCGCCCGCAAGCTGGCAAGTCATTACAACGCTGGGTTTGTGGTGCTAGATGAAGCGCGACAGATTGCCAGAGTTGTTTTTGATATCGCTACCGTTGATATTGCTCAACAGGAAGGGGAAACCCTAGAGACTGACTTGTATCGACGTGATTTTACCATTAATGCGATCGCGTATAATCCCCAGACCCAGCAAATTATTGATCCGTTGCAGGGGGTAGCCGATTGTCGTGCTGGAATTATCCGCATGGTATCCCCGGCAAATCTCCAGGATGATCCCTTACGATTACTGCGGGCTTATCGCCAAGCCGCTCAACTGGGTTTTACGATAGAACCCACGACTCAATCCACAATTTGCCAATTGGCTCCCTTACTGGCAAACATAGCAGCCGAACGAGTACAAGTTGAATTAAACTACCTGCTACAATCGCCGCAAGGAACACCTTGGCTTACCGCTGCTTGGCAGGATCAATTACTTCATCACTGGTTTCCGGATACGAAGGCTGATAACTTCACCCAAATCGCGGCAACGGATAACGCCGCGATTCTACTGGCTCAAACATGGCAGACATTAGCCAGCCAACTGAAAAACCCAGTCAGTGGCAAATCCTTATCGTGGTTGAGTTTAGCAAAATTGACGAACGTATTACCCTGTGAGGTTGAACCAGCAGAAGCCCAACTTTTACGGTTAAAATACAGCCGCGCCGAAATTCGGGCAGTGTTGATTATGATTCAATACTTACCCCAACTTTTATCTCATCTCACCTCACCCATGAGCTTAAGAGAGCAGTATTTTTTCTTTCAAGCTGTCGGGTCAGTTTTTCCCGCTTTAGCGGTTCTAGCCATTGGCGAAGGGGTATCGGTTGAGCAGATAGCTCCCTTAATCAATCGTTATTTAAACCCAGAGGATCAAGTAGCTCATCCGACTCCCTTGGTAACGGGTCATGATTTGATGCAACAGTTAAAGTTACCACCGAGTCCTCAAATTGGCGAGTTACTAACAGAGATTCAAATTGCTAGGATTGAAGGCAAAGTTTCGACTCGTGACGAGGCGTTAGCTTTTGCCAAACAGTTGATATAGCACCACGAGGTACGGAAAGGACATCAGTTAATCCCAACAGGGAATGGGGAACAGTAGAAAATGTCCTAGCCTGCCTTGGTAATGCTATATAACAACGCTCAAATTGTGGGATAGATTTTACTATTAAATCGAGCGCACGTCGGTCATTGGTGTCAACTTAAGCGGAAAAACCCAAGCAATACCTTGACTCTACCCCACCCTAACCCTCCCCTTATCAAGGGGAGGGAACATTTCCCCCCAAAGCACCGGGGGGATTAAGGGGGGTTAAGATTAAGGCGACGAAATTCAAAGTCTTACAGGGAAAAGTTTTCACCTTAAGTTGACACGGGCGCACGTCGGTGCGCCCCTACAGTGTTTGGATGTAAGCGTTATCCACACATTAGTTGTGCCACGCCATCTCCCTTTTTTCCTAACTGACTAACTTTAAACCATGATGCCGTTCGCTATCTTCCTCAACCGTATTTTGAACAGTATACTGATTTGACTGTAGCGCCTGTCGCATCGAGACAATCTGTGCCATCATTTGTTCGAGTTGATGGTCTATTCTCTCAACTTCTGAGGTTGTTGGCGATGACGGTTGTGCATCTTGGGGTGGGGTATTGCCGAAAACAGCTTGAGCTGATGCTAAGGATGCGGCTAGTGCTTGCATCGAGTTGACTTGAGCGGAGGTAATCGGTTGCTCACTAATAACCTGAGATTCCACTGGCGGCGGCGTCTCAATCACATCTACTGGTGCTGAATTCGCTTGAGACGATATCTGTTCCTCTAATGCAGTTTGTAAGGACACTTCTTCTATCTCTGGAGTGTCTTGCTCCATCGCGTTTACGGGTGCAGGTGTCTGAGTGTCTTGATTTACTGGGGTACTGGTTAATTCTGTCGCCTGTTTATCCAACCAGTTTTGTAGCCCAGACGCATCTAACTGAGATTGTGAGCTTCTGATGTTATCCAGCAGTTTTTGCTTTTCGTCTAATGTCTGGGTTAATTGGGCAAGTTTTTGTTCGACGACAGCCGATTTCCGATTTGACTGTTGCCACCCCATCATGGCTACACTTGTGAGTCCCACCCCTGCGCTCAGTAAGCCCGCTACCCCTAGATACTGAGGTGCAAAGTCTTTCAATTCGCCAAAAAAAAGCGGCTCTTCTTGAACTTGAACCGTCACAGGTTTGGAACCGAATAGATTGAGGGGTAGAGTCAAGGTTGCAAATACGGCGGCTGAAAGTGCTACGGGTGTAAGAATGAATTTGATGGCAGTTGCACTGGTTGTCATTGGTAGTTCCCTCTAAAAGTTACCTGCGTTTGTGGTGATACCTAAGGTGTATCAGCCGTTTTCAACGGTTTTGCAGATTACCCCTGTTTATGAATTGACGGCTCCAACCCCGAAAGGAGTATGAAGTTGTAGCGCACCTGATCTTAAAGAGCAATTCATTGGAGCCGTATAAAGTTCATCGGATAGATGAAGGCTTTATGTACTTGAGTTGAGTTTGCTCTCTCTTTTATTTAATTTAATATAAATTTCGCTAATTGTATATAAAGCTTTTATGAAGAATTTATTCAGGGTATAAACCCCCAATAAATTTATTTTCACCGAGAGAAAATTTCATCATGTTTTTTTCGGAAACCCGCCCTTACCGAACTGGGCAGGTTGAGTCATATCTGGGTGAAACAAGAAAGGATAGTAATCAAACCTGCCCCGACAACACTTATGACTTGATCGGGTAAGGAAAGTTGCCGCAATTGTTGATTTATCTTAACGGCGGCGGCTAATCCCGACTTCATCGCACTTTCAATTAAATTATGCCCACACCAATCGCCACAACAGACGAGGGGTAAGGGTGTAGTTGTCACCAGACAATCTTTATCGGCGGGAGTTCTGGGAAAGGCATAGCGCCAGCGATGGATTTGGAACCAATCCGGAGTCTTGAGCCAAGGAACGAGGATTTGAGCCGCGTGAGTGAGTAACTGTTGACCCGCCTCCTGTAAATCGGCAGCTTCTAGATAATGTTGAGCAAATTCAGCCGTACTATGAAGCACACAGATTAATGAAGTCGAATTAGACCGTTTGCTGCTATCTATACCAATCCAAGCTAAATTAGCATCGGGTGAACAGTTGATCGAGCCTGATGTTAATGGCGGTTGCTGGGGGCTGGAATAACCCGCCATGACACTCAAACAGGGATTAAAGTCTACTGTCTGTAGACTCTCTAAGAAATTTGAGGGGAACTCTTTTTCTAGGGGTTCCAGCACTGTTAACGCTTGGGGGGCGGGAATCGCCATAACCACGGCGGCGGCGGTTAAGTTGTTGTCAGTTTCCTCAGGTGTATGATAGGTAATCTGCCAGGTTTGTTCAGGGGTAGGCGCGATCGCATGGACGCGACAGGAGAAGCGGATATCTAAACCCTGAGCCAGATATTTGGCAACGGCTGTCATGCCAGTAGGAGCGATATATCGAGGAGAGGAACATTCAGACTCATCTTGATTATCCATCCAACGATGAAGAATGCCGCGATCGCACAATGTCTCAATTAGCTGCTGGGATAACTTGCCCTTCGCCTCTAGAAACGGCACACCATGATCCACAGGGGTTCCCTGAATCCGCCGAGTTGCCACTCGCCCACCAACACCACGAGACTTTTCTAAGACAACAACTCGATACCCAGCTTGGTACAATTGTTGAGCGCAGATCAGTCCTGCCATACCTGCACCGATAATCGCAATATCAAACACTACAGATTCTCCTGTCCGGTTGATGCTAAGTATACAGGTAGAATAGAGAACAGTAGTGGCTTAGGGGTTGGAGGGAATACCATTGGATGAACTCAGAAGCGCCTTAGAACTGGCAACGGAAGACGAATTACAACAACTGACACAAATTTTGTTCCGTCGTCAGTTTAATCCCCTAGACTATCTGCAAACCCCTGAACCCATCGACGTTCAAAGTCAAGATCGGCAGGTGTGGTTGGATACTCTAGAGCAACGGTTTCGCTTTTTAGCTGCTGATGGGATGACTGTGCTTAAGGGGCGCACGAATGACTTCACGTACCGACAAGCGCTGATTCAGGTTTGCCGTTATCTGAAGATTCCTTATTCTAAAAAACTATCCACCACGGATCTGGAAGCAGAAATATTTCTTAACCTGATGAGTCGCGCCTGGAAAAAATTACCCCCAGCCGAACAAAAATCGCTTACTGTGCGGGTACAGCGCTCATTAGCCCAGTCGAATCAATCCCAACCGTTACCAGCGCATATCCAGCACAATCCCATGGATTTGTTGATTAAGGGGGGTTCGGCGTTAGCGGTGTCTTCGATTGTCAAGCCGATTATTCTCAAACAGGTGGCGCGTCAGTTTGCCATCCATTTTGCCCGTTATCAAGTGGCAAAACAAGCAGCGGTTCAGGGAGGTGCAGCAGCGGCGACTCAGTTTCAGAATTACCTGGTGCTGCAAACCGCGAAGCGGGGAATGGCTGCGAATGCAGCACGTTATGGGGCAACTCGCACTTTATTTGCTTTCGTTGGACCAGTATTGTGGGGCTATTTCTTCGCCGACTTAGGCTGGCGTGCGATCGCGACAAATTACGGTCGGATTATTCCCACTATCTTAGCATTAGCCCAAATTCGCTTACTGCGGAGCGAATGTTGGGAACCTGTTTAGCCACTTCCAGGCTCTGAAAAGTCTGAAAAGGGAATGCTCCCCTGGAGGTTCTGCGGTCTTTACTCTATGCAGAAGGAAGCGGATTTGATCGGATTCCTGGGAAATCTCGCGATCGCCTCAACTATTCTTTCGCTTGATCAATTCTTTTATGTCTTATTATGACAGCCGTTACGATTAACCTCAATCCAATTGTTCACCTGAATCAAGACCAATTTTATCATCTGTGTCGAGTCAATCCCGATGTAAAATTTGAACGCAATGCCAAAGGAGAATTAATCATCGTGTCCCCCACAGGTGGAGAAACGGGAAAACGCAATGCCAAGCTAACCACTCGATTTTGTTTGTGGAATGAACAAACGAACCTGGGAGAAGTCTTTGATTCTTCCACCTGTTTTCACTTACCCAATGGGGCAAACCGTTCTCCCGATGTGGCTTGGATTCAACGAGAACGATGGGATGCGTTGACAGAGGAACAGAAAGAAAAATTCCCCCCCATTGCCCCAGATTTTGTTTTGGAGTTAATGTCACCCAGCGATACGTTAAAAGACACCCAAGATAAAATGCAGGAATATATGGATAATCAGGTCAGACTGGGCTGGTTACTCTATCGACCCACTCGCCGGGTTGAAATTTATCGCCAGGGACAAACGGTAGAAATACTGGAAAATCCAGCACAGTTATCGGGAGAAGATGTTTTACCTGGCTTTATTTTAGATTTACAATTTGTGTGGCACAGCTAAAATTTTGGAATAGATTGTAGGTTGGGTTGACGACAGGAAACCCAACAGAATATAGGGCTAATGTTCCCTACTACAAGTCACGCCTAATCTATCAAATTACAGCGGTTTTCAAGTTGATAGACTACAGTAGCAGCAGTGAATAAAACAACTCCGTATGGTCAAAGCAAGCTTTGGGCTATCTGAAATCAAGCTTACCCCATTGAGTTTAAAATAGCTTAGGGGAAAGCGATCGCGCCATTAGATAGGATGATTCAAAACCGTTGTCAGGCAGTGATTATGGAAGAAGACAATTTTGGGGAGAATGCGATCGCACCGTTCGTCGTTGCGCTTCAGCGCGATCGCATCCCGTTGATGAGGAAAACACTATCACAATCCCGTAGGGGCGCATAGACGTGCGCCCTAACCGAAGTATAGCCGGGAAATAAATTTCCGGCTTAAAGCTAAAGTAAGCTAAAGCTTACTACATTCAAGTCTTTCAACCCGTTCGCATGACGCTTGCGCGATAGCGGTTCTCGAAAAGTAGAGTCCTTTCGTTCAGGGCTTAAGCTAGAGAAGATTAAACCACTCCCGCTCCATTTCATCCAAATCTTGAACTGCTCCTGCTCCTAATTGCTCAAAGAGTTTATGGGCTGTGTTGTAATAGTTTTTGGCAATGTCAATCTTACTGCGTTGACGTTCAAGTTTTGCTAACTCATAGTTGACCCTGGCAATATAATGTTTTCTTTCCAATTTTTCCATTTTGGTTAAAGCGTCTTTTAATAGTGATTCTGCTTTCGGCAAATTTCCTTTTGCCAGTTCATTTGCTCCAAGACAATAAATTCCTAACGCAATACCATCGCCCTTGCCTAATCCCGTCATTATTTGGAGTGCTTGCTGATAAAGTTGTTCGGCTTCATCATAGTTGCCATAAGCACGTTGTATATGTCCCATACAGCCAAAAGACTCGGCTATTCCCAGTTTATTATTTGATTGTATCCTTAATTTCAACGATTGCTGATACAGGCGAACGGCTTCATTTAAATTGCCACGATTGCTCTCGATATCTGCCAAACAACCGTAACCCGTTGCTATTTCATCACACTGATCCAACTCTTCCATGATTTGCAAATACTGTCGATACAGTTGCTCTGCTTGCTCCCAGTTACTTCGGTTTTTATGGATGTTTCCTAACTGACCATAGGAAATTGCTTTACCTTGTTGATCACCTAATTCTCTATATATCTCTAAGCTGTTTTGATAAAGACGCTCTGCTTCTTCCGAATTATACCGAAGACATTCAAGATCTCCTAACATACTTAATGATTTAGCAATATTACTTTTATTCTGTTGCTTTTGAGAAATAGATAAAGCATCCTGTAAATATATTTGGGCTTGATCAAGCTTGCCATAATCGCGATACATTTCTCCTATCCCCATCAAGCAGTAGGCTTTTGTATCTTCATCAACATGAGGCTGTAACTGTTCATATAAGTTTTTAAACAAATCCCAATACCCCCACCGTCTCAGGTGTTTTTTGAGGTGATTATCGAGTATCTTGTAGGCTTCACTGTAGTTTCCTAGCTTGAAAGCGAAATGTTGATACTCTAGGACAGGACGTAAATCTTCTATTGTTTGAGGATTATCTGGCTTTTTGACAAGGGAATAGAAGTTATAGGCGATTTTCCATAGCTTGGGCAGTTCATGTTTATAGTCTACTTGCAGAAACTCAACAATCACCCGATGTAAATCATACAAGACTTCACAGTTCTCCTCATCATAGCGACTCTGAACTAAACTACTATCCACTAATTGCCCAATAATCGCCTCAGTTTTGCCAATCTCCTCCTCAGTAAAGTTCACCGATTCTGCCATTCGTACAGCCTTCTCGAACCGGGAATCATTATCTTGATATAACCGCAAAAAGGTTAACCCCTGACAATCAATCCCCACCCGCAACACACACATTCGACGCAGTAAATCTCGCGCTGCTTCATTTTGTCGCATCAATTGTTCTCGCAGAATCGGTTCAGCCTTTTTCGTCACCAACTCCGGATGCTTCCGTAGATATCCCGGTTTCCCTTTTCCTACCGCCGCCAGTTGGGTTAATAGAAAAACATGTCCCTCAACTTTTGCTGACACCCACTGCAAATCCGCTATTTTATCCCGTAAATGACGCTGGCGCAGAATTTCTACTCCCGCCTTTGTCGCCACACCCGTCACTGTTTCGATATGCACTAATTCTGAATCCGGTTCTGCATTGTCATAACGCGGATCAGTGAAATCAGCCGGGATGTCTCGACTGGTTATAATGGTTTGGCATTGATGCTGTTGATAGACTAAAGCGTTGAGGAATTGACCCCACTCTGGGGACATGGCTTGTCTGGCTTGGGGATGGTTGGCGGGATGTAAGATAGTTTCTAGGTTATCCAGTAGGAATAAACAGGGTTGTTGGGCGAATCCCTGAATAATTTTGGCAATCTTTTCTTCGCTATGCTGTAACGATTCCCTTGTCTCAATCCCGAATCCATCCCGTAACAGAAATTCGGTGATGTCATCAAAACTGGTTCCCGGTTGTACCTGAAAATATATCACCAAGGGATAGGGACAATTGGTGACTGGAGTGCGGCTGGATAATTCAATTCCTAATGTTTCCAGTAGTTTCACCGCTAAACTGGTTTTGCCGATTCCGCCTTGTCCGATTAATGCTAATACTTTTAAGGGAGTATTCGGTTGGCGGAGTTTGGCGGTTAATCGGGTGAGAAGTTCATCGCGCCCTTGCCAAACGGGGATTGTGGGGAATCCTTGATTGGTAATTAGTCGGGTTTTGGGAGGGGTGAGGGCGGGTTTTGTTGGGGCGTTAGGGGTTGATGTTATTGAGTTAGCGTCTAAACCCGCCCCTACGTTATTTGGGGATGGCGGGTTGAATGTGGGTTTTGTTGGGTTGGTTGCGGTGGTGAGGGCGGGTTTTGTTGAGGCGTTAGGGGTTGATGGTGTTGAGGTAGCGTCTAAACCCGCCCCGACATTATTTGGGGATGGCGGGTTGAATGTGGGTTTTGGGTTGGTTGCGGTGGTGAGGGCGGGTTTTGTTGAGGCGTTGGAGGTTGATGTGGTTGAGGTAGCGTCTAAACCCGCCCCTACGTTATTTGGGGATGGTGGGTTAAATGTGGGTTTTGTTGGTGTGGTTGCGGTGGTGAGGGCGGGTTTTGTTGAGGCGTTGGCGGTTGATGGTGTTGAGGTAGCGTCTAAACCCGCCCCTACAGGAGATGGGGTAGATGGGGAATCGGGATTGACATTTGGCGCGTTTTGGGTTTCGGGATTTTCCCCCAAATCGGCAACCTCTCGCCAATCATAGCCAAGTTTATTACAGAGTTCGAGAAAGTTTAAGTGGTCAACGGGTTTACCGTTGAGAAAGTTCCATGCGGTGTTTTTCGATACGTCTACGGCTTCGGCTAAGTCAATCTGACGCGGGAAGCCATTGCGCCTGAGTGCTTGTTTCAGCTTGGGGATATAGTCGGGATGAACTTTTGTACCTCTGGACATGCGCGATCGCACAATCTTTTTCTCAGTATATCAATAGCAATAATCCTCTCTGGGACTAAGTTGGGACTAACTTGGGAGAAAGTGGTTAACCAGTGGGTTGGGATTGGGATTAAACCTGGGATTCGGGGGTGTTTGATAGAAGAGTAAAGAATTCAACCCGATTGTGATGAACAGGAAGCATTCTGAACTTTTGCTAAAAACCTTGGAAGTGAGTACATTTGTCGTTACTCTGTACACCTATTCTGCTTTTGTAGGAATTGCGGCGGCGGGTTTAGCGATTTATTGTTTACTTCAGCAAGCGCGGGAGGAGGGGTAGTATTGTGTTCGTTCGTAGTAGGGGAACCTTAGCCTAAGCTGTTCGGCATTTAAACCTTAATGTCAATAATGGCGAAATCCTTGCCGTAGTGCGTTTAGCGAAGCCATGCCGCAGGCTTTGCATCTTGCTCGCTACCCATCCCCAATTTAAATGCATGACAGCTTATAATCCAATTAACTGCAAGCCGGATTAAGTTCGCCATAAAATTTGTAGTAAGTAGGTGGACATAATTAAACTTAACGGTTGAGATTAGGGAACAGGGAACAGTAAGGGTTTAAAAGCGGCTGACAAAACTAAATACAGTACCGTTCTCTTTTGTCCGACTACTTAGATGAACCTTAGCATTAGATTTTGTTGGGTTTCCTTGCGTCAACCCAACCTACAATACTTAATCTCAATCAAAGTCCCCCTTTTGAAGGGGGATTTAGGGGGATCAAAAGTTAAATGGTGCGTTACTTCGCTAACGCTACGGTTTGATAATGTAGGATGGAACATTTCATGATTCATCGTTTATATAAGCTTAAGCTGTTCGGTATTTAAACCATAATGTCAAGAATTGCGAGATCCTTGTAGTGCGAGCATCTTGCTCGCTACTAATACCCAATTTAAATGCATTACAGCTTATCCGTTGAGTAAGGCATTGATAATTGTTGCTAGTTTCTTCAAGTTCACAGGTTTAGTCATATAATAGGATACACCTGCGGCTAAACATTTTTCGCGATCGCCTGACATCGCCAATGCGGTTATGGCAATAATTGGAATGGTGGCGGTGCGGGGATTGGCGCGAATTTGTTGGGTAGCGCTTAACCCATCAAGTTCTGGCATCTGAATATCCATTAAAATCAAATCAGGCTTGCGCCGTTGGCTGAGTTGTACGGCTTCTTTGCCATCTTTTGCCATGATCATTTCATAGCCGATTCCCTGTAAGTAATCGGATAAGGTTTGGGTGTTGGCTTCGTTGTCTTCCGCCAATAAAATTAAAGGCGTTGTTCGCGGTAAACTTGTGTCTTCAATGTTTGATACACTACACCCCAACGTCACCTTTTCCTCTAGACAATTAACGGGATGATTCACTGGATGAGAACGCCAAGGAAGTCTCACAGTAAAACAACTCCCTTTTCCAATTTCACTTTCTACAGTTACCCATCCCCCATGTAATTCCACAATCCGCCTTACTAACGCTAATCCTAATCCTGTTCCCTGATGACGCCGGGATAAACTACTATCAATTTGGACGAAAGACTGAAACAGTTTCTCCCGATGTTCTTTAGCAATGCCAATTCCCGTATCACTGACACTGATATAAAGCATCTCATTGGGGGAAGTGTTGAATGTTAACCCTTCCTCCCCCTCAAGGGTATGGTTGGTAGGGGCGGGTTTAGGGATTTTCTTTTCGCTACTGATAGTAACGTTTGAACAAAACCCGCCCTGACTAAATGTAGCGTTTACCTCCTTGTCTTCCTCATCTCCCCCATCTTGCTTACGAATTTCCACCGTAACTCGTCCCCCCTCTGGGGTAAACTTCACCGCGTTACTTAATAAGTTAATTAAGACTTGCTGTAAGCGTCGTTCATCACCCAGAATCGTGCCTAATCCTGCTGCAATATTTCCCGTCAACGTAATGTTTTTATCTAAGGCTAGGGGTTTAATCAAAGATAAACTCGCATCACACAGTTGGCTAATCCTAACGGCTGTCAGGTTTAACTCCAACTTCCCGGATTCAATCTTGGCTAAATCGAGAATATCGTTAATTAACTCCAGTAAATGTCTACCACTTTTTTCAATCGTAGCGAGAGACTTGCGCTGCTTTTGGGTAATCTCCCCATAGACTTCTTCCTGTAAGCTTTCCGATAACCCCAGAATCGCATTCAGCGGCGTTCGCAATTCATGACTCATATTTGCCAGAAACTCGTCTTTTAACCGAGTGGCGTGGGCGAGTTCCGCATTCGTTGTCGCTAGGATATCATTATTGTGGCGCAATTGCTCGTATAATTGAGACTGTTTAATCGCGATCGCGAGTTGGGTGGCTAACGACAACAGTAACTCAATCTCCCAGGTTTGCCATTCTCGCGGATGGGAACATTGGTGGACGATTAGTAATCCCCAGAGGATATCCTGTTGCACAATCGGGACAACCAGTTTTGCCCGGATTGCGTACTCCCGCATGAAGTCTACCATACAGGGTAGAACATCTTCGCGATCGCGATCGGCTAAAGTATACACTTTTCCCTGAACATAATTCTGATAACAGGTTGGCGGAAAGGCTTCCGCCGGAAAGATACTATTCAATAACTGGGGAAATCCTGAGGCTACCCCTTCCGCAATTACCCGTCCTCGATTATCCTCAAAAAGCTGATACACTAATACTCGGTCAGCCATGAGTAATTGTTGGACTTCTTCAACCGTCGTTGTCAGAATTGTCTCCAAGTTTAGGGATTGGCGAATGCGTCGAGACATCGCACTGATTAATCGTTCCCTTTCCACCTGTTGGCGCAGGGTTTCTTCTACCTGTTTGCGCGATGTAATATCTGACGCTGTACCTAGAAGTTGTTTCGGTTTTCCCTCAGATGTGCGCGTAAAAATTGTATCCCAACTATATAACCAACGCCATTGACCATCCGCATGGCGCATCCGATACTCACATTCAATAATATCCCCATCTTTTGCCGTATCAAAGCGTTGATGCTGGCGTAAAATGTGGGCTAAGTCATCGGGATGCATTAGCGATTCAAACAGTTTCGATTCCATCTGCTGAATCTGTTCCGGGCTATAACCCAGCACTTGAGCAACGGAACGGTTAATATAGATATTACGTTGTTCGGCGATATCATAAATATATAACACATTCGGATTCGTATCCGCAATCCGTTGGATGAATCGCTGACTCTCTTGCAACGCCAGTTCTGCTTTTTTGCGATCGCTAATATCCCGAAAATAGACCGATAACCCGTCTTCTGAGGGATAGACTCGCACTTCAAACCAGGTATTTGTCGGTGTATACAACTCCTCAAACGCCTTTGGTTTTTGGTCTCGCGCTGCTTGGCGATAGATGGTTTCAAATTTCGTTCCCATGGCGTCGGGAAATTCCTCCCAGATACATCTGCCAATCATATCCGATACGGGATGATTAATTAAGGGGGCTAAAAGGGAGTTGAAGTGGGTAAACCGCCAATCTTTGTCTAGGGCAAAAAAGCCTTCAGTAATACTTTCTAATATATTATTAATCTTGCGATGGGAATCTTGCAAAGCTAATTCTGTTTGCTGGCGTTCCTTAATTTCTCGGTGCAGTTGTTCCACTGTCTGTTCTAACGCCGTTGTCCGTTCTTGCACCCGCTTTTCTAGGGCTTCATTTAAGTGTTTCAGCGATTCTTCAGCCTGTTTGCAATCGCTAATATCTCGATAGGCGCTTAAAAACAAGAGTTGGTTGTCTTGGTGAATAATCGAATGGGAGACAAGTAGGGTTTTCTGGACGCCGTTTTTATCGTAAAATGTTGTTTCAAAGGTGCGGAGTTTGCGCTTCTTACTGGGACTTTTTTGCCATTGCTTCATCTGCTGATAGAGAAGCGGATCAGGATACAGTTTCGCCATGAAATTCTCACAACGATTTGCCTCTTGGCGGGTATAGCCCGTAATTTGCTGCATTTGATGATTAAAGATACGGAATTTCCCCTGACTATTACTTAGGGTAATTCCTTCGCCCACGGTATCAATCACCGTAGACAATTGTCCCGCCATGGATTGAATCGCTTGTTCGGCTTTTTTGCGTTCGGTAATATCTGTAACCGTGGTTACCCGCAAACAGCGTTCTCCTTGTTGCATGATCGGTCCAGTGGTAACCTGAATATCAATAAATTTACCATCATGACGCCGTACCTGCCATTCACCGGAATGATGGGGGTCAAGGAATTCGGTTAAGGATCGTCCTAATAAATAATCACGGGGATAAGCAAACAGTTGACAGAAGGCGGGATTAACCCGTACCAGTCGCCATTGTTCATCAGTAATACATAAGCCTACCGGTGCAGATTCATAGAATAACTCTAAGAGTTTCTCACTGGTTTGGGCGTGTTCCTGCGCCTGTACCCGATGGGAAATATCCAGCCATGCGCCAATAATTTCTTGGGGAATCCCTTGGTCATTGCGAATCAGTTTCCAATCATCCTGTAGCCAAAGATACTCTCCATTTTTCTGTTTAAACCGATATTCTTGAATCGAATAGCCTTGCTGAAACAGTTGAGCAAATCCGGTGAGTACGGTGGGTAAGTCTTGAGGATGAATATGATTTAACCAAAAATCGGGTTGTTCCAGGATTTCCGCTGGCGTATAGCCAATCAGGGCTGTAATATTATCACTAATAAATGTGGTTTGATAGGGGGGAATAAACTGGCGACTATAAATTGCCGTGGGACTCGCCGAGAGTAAATAGTGCAGTCGTTCTTGCGTCGCCTTTGCCAACTGTTCTGCCTTTTGCCGTTCCGCCAGTTCCGTTTGGAGTTGGGAAAAAGCATTCGCTTGTTGAATCGCGATCGCGATTTGCACGCTGAGTTGTTCTAATAAGTCTAATTCCTGAGGTTCCCATTGACGCGGGGCGGCACAATGATGGGCAACTAATAAGCCCCAAAGTTGTTCGTTAATAATAATGGGAACCGTGAGAATGGCTTTGACTTGAAACTGTTCCAGGAGTTCTAAATGACAGGGAGTTAGCCCTTGATGATAAATATTATGCGCCACCTGACGCCGCCCATTCAGATAGTCAGCCCCTTTAGTTTGTTGGAAGTAAGCATCACGAATTTGTGATCCGAGAACCGAGGGAAACTCACCCACCGATTCGGCTACAATCTCCCCACTCCAATCCTCAGCGAACTGATAAACCAAGACGCGATCGCAATGAAGGAGTTGCCGCACTTCTTGAACTGTGGCTTGGAAAATATCCGGCAGTTTCAGGAAGCAGCGAATCCGTTGAGCAATCGACCGTAAAATATGTTCCCGTTCTGCCTGTTTTTGTAATTGTTCGGTGCGGGATTGGACTAATTCTTCCAGTTGAGTATTGCGACTTTCTAATAACTCAATCTTTTCCGCTTCTAACTGACCGATGACTTGCTGGAGTTGGTCAATTACGCCATACATTTCCATCGGATCAAGAACGTGCAGCAACCGCGTTTGGGTAACAATTCCCAATAGTTCTCCTGTATCATCCGTGACAACTAATCGCCGCACATAACGACGCTGCATTTCCTGATGGGCGTGCCAAAGATTATCTGTGGAACGCAGACAAAATAGGGGTTGACTCATCACATCCTGTGCCTGTAATCCACTCAGATTAACGCCCAAGACTTGAAACTGAACAATATCCCGTTCGGTGACAATTCCTAATGGTGTTTGTTGATTTTTTTCCGGAAAGTCTTGACATATCTTACTTTTTACGGGGTCTGGAAAACCTCTCTCCAAACCTCTCTCCTGCAAGGAGAGAGGCTTTGAATTCTCCCTCTTCCGTGAACAGTCAGCTTGACAAATAACCACACAACTGACCCGATGTCGTGCCATTAACTGTGCTAGTTTGAGAACCGAGGTATCGACAGTTGCTTGAATCACCGTCCTATTCATCACCTCATCCACGGTTCGCAGTTTCAGCAGATGCGAGGGTTCAATCACCGAACGCAGGGTGGAAAGTGTAATTAAACCCAGCAATTGTTCCTGATCATCCACCACAGGCAGATGACGAATCTGGTATTGTTTAAGAATACCTAGAACGCTAAAAACATCTCGAAACTCGCTCGATTTGAGGCGATAATCTGGGGGACTCATCACCTGACGAATACTCACCCCCGCCAAATTGCGCCCCTGCGCCGTTAAGCGCACCACATCCCGTTCAGTAAAGATACCCACAAGCTTGGTTCCCTGAGTAACTAAGACACAGCTAGTAGAAGGAGACAGTAAGGGATTCTCCGGGGATTCTAGCGTCTTTTCTCCATCCTGGGAACAGAAGCCTCCCTGCACCTGACTCATTCGCGCCAAAACCTCAACCACAGGCGTATCCAGCGTCACCGTAACCGGAGTGCGATCGAGGATATCATCAAGTTGGGGACAGTGGAAGCACCAAGGTTGATTCGGGAGATGAGGAGCGGATGCCATAGGGATGCTAAACTAATCAGCGATAAGGGATTAACTCATAAAGTCGAATCAGGGGTCGCAGATGTGACCATTTTGGGATAGAGGTGTACTATCCTCTCCCTTTTCAGCATACAATTTTGGGAATTGCTCGTAGTTGCGCTTTAGCGCCATAAGGGTTTGCATCGCAGACGACTGGCGTAGTGTAGCTAAAATTTTGGCATAGATTTTACAGGTGTTAGGGGCGCAGGTTGGTAATTCACAAAGAAAGAATTGGCAAAAGTATCCATATTAGCGGTTATGACTTTTCGCGATCGCACTCATGAATGTCTCAGGCTACAATCGATACCAGATCATGATCTCCCTATAGTGCCAGACTTCCGGTTGCGTTCCTAATTGAGCCTGTGTAGACAGTATGAATACTCAACTCACCCCCTCCCAACTGAATTCCTATCAAGCAATATTACCCAACAATGATCCCGCCCAGGACGCGATCGCAGTTCTCAAAGACCATAATGGGGATATTGAGGCATCGTTTAAGGAACTGTATTTCCAGAAATATGATACGATACCGGATTTTCCGGACAAATCCCTGTGGGAAGTAACGCTGAACCAGTTGCGTCAGGAATTGTGTGGTGATGATAGCTTTCGCACTAAGGTACAGGAGTATAGCAAGAATCCCAGAAGTACACCCTTGCTGACGGGATTAATCGTGTATTTGGTAGGATTAGCGGGTTTACCCCTTGATCCTGCGATCGCCACCGTGGTGGTATTGTATATTCTCAAGATTGGGTTAAATATTTTCTGTCAATATACAGAACCCTCCGATTCCAAATCCTTACCAGGTGAGTAGGGGCGCACCGACGTGCGCCCTGAAACCGACATACTAAGCCAGCCCTCACCCCCAGCCCCTCTCCCAACCCCCCTCGTTCCCCCCTTTTGAAGCTATGCATTACTCACATCTTTCTTAACATTAATTCCCTTGACAAAAGCAGTAGTTTTGGGGGAAAGTAAAAGCCTCTTTCTGGGCAATATCATGGAGTCGTCGCAGACCTTGCCAAATAGTTTTAACCCCCGGTTCGCCATCATGAGAACGGGCTAAGAACCCACCGAGTTGGGCGATCCAACGCACGGCATCTCTTAAATTGGGAGGTTCGTCAGGGGGGTTAGAGTGATGATGAATCGTGCAATAGAGACTCTGCCACTGATAGGCTTCTAAAATAGTGTCGGCAGGCAGATCAGGATGGTAACGGGCTAGATAGGTGATCCATAATAAGCGCCAAGCGACGATAGTGTAGGTAGCCAAAGCTCGATGAATGCGATTTGCACTTTCCAATTGCAGTTGTTCTATGCGACAACCGCTCTTGAGAACATAATGATAACGTTCAATCAACCAACGATAAGAGTACCTTTCGTTACATTGCACCAAATCCTCAAAGCAATTGATGGTTAAGGTGGTTAGAAGTAACCAATTAACGGGTTCCACACCTGGGGGTGGGTCAACTTCAAGTGCTTGAATCACCTGTACACAGACAGGTTGAAGGTGTTGACGCTGTGGATGAGTATTGGGGGGTTGTAATTCTACGGTGGTAGTGGGCTGTCCAGTCAGCTTTGACGAGTTGACCTTGTCTGTGTATCCTAATTGAGAGTGAGCGTTCTCAACCTAAGTTCTCCTAGAGTTCTTTGATGAATAAAAAATATATAGTCATTCACATCCAGCCTTACCTAAGTGCTTATATTTACTTAACTTGTGTGTGTCACTTGTGGTTGTGAAAGTGGGTGAACTAGCCTGTAGTTTGTAGTACCAGTAAACTTTTTGTGACTGTCGGACTTGATAACGTGCTACCCAAGCATCTGCTGGGGCGAGTTTTCCTTGACGCTCAAAGAAACTTTGGTAGGATTCAAGACTAGCAATTGCCGTCTGTAAACGAGTTATTCTTTCCAGCTTATCGTGTTGTGACTTTCTGGAAACCCTTTTGCCCATTTTTCTATCTCCATGATGATATATTCGCCATTCTAACTCGCGAATTTATCAAAAATGGGCGGTACTTCAAGTCCTTATATCAATTCTCTGTAAAAATGCGCTTAATAATTAGGGAAGTTGGCATTAAATAGCCAGTTGACCGTTTAAATAAGCACAACGAAGTTGTAAAATGTTAACCACGTTTTCTTTGAGCCACTGGGCGCCAGTTAGTTTAACACGATGGCTAATTTGTTTGACGGCTGACTCGACGGCTCCGCTGCCAATTGAACAAAGCGGATTCAATCAAATTAGATGGATCACGTAGGATGGGTTAGGCGGGAGTTTAATCAAGACAATAACCTTTCAGTGAAGTATCCGCCGTAACCCACCGATGCCTTGAGCAGTGGTGCGTTACGAATGGTGCGTTACGCTGCGCTCTCCTCACCCTACGACGACTGATACCCGATCTCAGTTGAGGTTAGCGGAGAAAACCCCCCTACCCTGGATTTTGACGGGTTGACGAATCGGATAAGATATCAAGGCACAATTGAATGGCAACAGTTTAGGGAAACTCCGGTGTAAGTCCGGGGCTGTGCGGCAACTGTCAAGGTTGAAATGGCAAGCTCTTTCAGGGTTTGTTGTCGGTGCTTCTACGCTGATGGCGCTAAAGCGCAACTACAAACCTCGCTGACATTCCACCTAAGCCAGAATACCTAGCTGTTGCTTGTCCACCCTATATTCCCGCCTCGCACGGGAAGGGAGCTTAATTTTAATGCCGACTGTAGACACGACTCATTCCACCCCAGATTCACTTTCTTTGCCACCACTCCCCCTTAACCGCCCCCTGTTGATGATTGGTCACGGTAGCCGGGATATGCAGGGGCGTCAAGGGTTTCTGGATTTTGCCCACGCTTACCAAGGGTTAGACTCGTCTCGCCCGGTTGTTCCTTGTTTTCTGGAATTAACTGCTCCCAGTATTCAGGAGGGTGTAGACCAATGTGTGGCACAAGGGTATACAGAATTCTCGGTGCTGCCGATTTTGCTGTTTGCGGCGCGACATAATAAATTTGATGTCACCAACGAGTTAGACCGCGCTAAAGCCAGACATCCGCAAATTCGATTCCATTATGGGCGTCACTTTGGCATTACTCCGGCAATTCTAGACTTATGGCATCGGCGACTGGCTGAACTGGATCAACCATCAGAGAACAGTCCCATGTCCTCAATTCCCAGAAGTGAAACGGTGCTGCTGGTCGTTGGTCGCGGTTCTAGTGATCCCGATGCTAATGGTGATGTTTACAAATTAGCGCGTCTGCTCTGGGAAGGCAGTGGCTACAAAACGGTGGAAATCTGCTTTATTGGGATTACTCATCCCCGTTTAGAGGAAGGCTTCCATCGCGCTCGACTTTTCCAGCCTAAGCGGATTATCGTTCTGCCGTATTTCCTGTTTACTGGGGTGCTGGTGAAAAAAATATTTGACATTACCGCACAGCAGCAGGAGCAATATCCGGACATTTCTATGACCTGTTTACCGGAAATGGGTATTCAACCGGAATTACTTTCGGTATTGCGGGAACGAGAAATCGAGACGCAACTGGGACAGGTGCAAATGAATTGTGAACTATGTAAGTTCCGGTTAGCGGCAGTGGGGGATAATACGGGTCACCATCATGACCATGATCACGGTCATAACCATGATCATCACCATCACCACCACAATCACTCGGAGTCCCCTCCTGATCCTTACGCTGAACCTGAAGCTTACCATCAGCGCATTTGGCAAGTTCCGTGACATCCTCCCACAGCAAATCGGAGATTATGCTGTGGGCTTCCCAGCCTCACGACTGGGCATTGCTCCCCTGCGCCAGTTATCTAGGCACATAGCCCCCGACACCTCGACTTGAGAGCCAATTTCTTGCTTTTCCAGAGTCCCTGGATACGTTTCTATTCCACGATTACAAATTTCTTGAGCCGAAGCGATATCTCTGATGGTATCCGCCATATCGCAAAGCCTATGGGCAAGCTTATACTGGTAATCCTTCCGCTTGAAGGCGATATGGTTATGTTGTTTCTCTACTCTCTTCCTAGCTTTTTCGTAATTCTTGGAACATTTGTGCTTCTTCGCTAACCGATGTTGTAGCACTTTCAGTCGACGGCGGGTCGCCCCTACAGATTTATGATCAGTGTGGCAAGATCTCAACGTAAGC
Organism: Coleofasciculus sp. B1-GNL1-01; assembly: GCF_040220235.1. Classification (NCBI taxonomy): domain Bacteria; kingdom Bacillati; phylum Cyanobacteriota; class Cyanophyceae; order Coleofasciculales; family Coleofasciculaceae; genus Coleofasciculus; species Coleofasciculus sp. B1-GNL1-01. The sequence goes on along the minus strand of NZ_JAVJTO010000049.1, from coordinate 1,857 downwards.
TAAGAACGGATTAGCTGTTACCCAACTGAAGTATTATGTCCAAAGAATTTAAAGTTGGCGATCGCGTTCGCCTCATTGCCCTACCCCGCTATGTTAAAACAGCCGAACCTATGCCCATGCTGCGACCCCCGGATGTGATTAGCATTGGCGAAGAAGGGGTGATTCTTGATCGACGTCCCGGAGGATTTTGGGGAGTGCGCTTTTCTAAAGGCGCTTTTTTGCTGGATAGTCAATACCTTGAGACAGTAGAGAGTCATCAGCAGTCTGATCCCCATCCGCCCTCATCCTCTCCCGAATAATTGGCTCCGAGCCTTCTACCTTCTGCCTTGGAGCCTTGTTTACCTGAATTCAGTATGAGCGACAATAACCCGGATCAATACAATGGTTTCCGGTAAGTACTACTACACCGAATCAATATCCAAAATTGCAGTAGCACTTTACCGAATTGATTCCTGTACAGTTGAGAATAATAATAATTGGCAGTCTGAGCGTGAAGTGGGAGATAGATTTGTACAGCTTCCTAGAGTCTCTCGGCATTGCTAACCCTAGTGGCAGTGGCTGGCTAGCAGTTATATTCACCTTCGGGTTAGCTTGGGGGGTAACCTGGTGTTTGATTCCAGCAGTACGCTCATTTGCACTGCAAGTGGGTTGGGCGGATCAACCGAATGCCCGACGACTCAATCAAGAACCCCTACCCAACGCGGGTGGATTGGCAATTTATGCGGGTGTCATAGCGGCGCTAGTCCTGGCTACTCTATTAAGACCCATTGTCATCGAAGGCGTCTTAGCCCAAGTGCTGACGATTTTGCTCGGTGGTTCAATCCTCGTCCTCGTGGGCTTTATCGATGATCAATTTGGTCTACCTGCGTATGTACGCCTGTTTAGTCAAACCCTTACCGCCCTCTTGCTGATTGCCAGCGATATCCGTATCGAAACGCCTTTTGGCACTCCCATTGACCCAATATTCTCCATTGTGTTGACCTGGTTGTGGGTGGTGGGAATTACCAATGCGATTAATTTAATGGATGGAATGGATGGTTTGGCGGGTGGGATCAGCTTCATTACCGCCATGAGTTTGTTGGCAGTTTCGGCGCAGTTTGAAACCAGAGCCGCCGCCACCTTACTTTTGGCAGCCTTAGGAGGTGCTGCACTGGGATTTTTGCGACACAATTTCTATCCCTCCCGAATCATCATGGGAGATGCGGGGGCTTACTTTTTTGGCTATGTGCTAGCTGCAACCAGTATTTTAGGCAACCTGAAAGTGACGACGGTATTTGCTCTAGTACCGCCCGCATTCTTTTTATTATTGCCTGTGCTAGATACGACTCAGGTATTTGTGCGGCGACTCATGGCGGGAAAAAACCCGCTGAAAACTCCAGGCAAAGATCACTTACATCACCGCTTACTAGCTTGGGGTTTTTCTCAACGTCATGCGGCTTTTACCCTGTGGGGGGTGACGTTGGCATGTAACGGACTGGCGATGAAACTGCAAGGAATGACCTCAATGGTGATTATTGTTACAAGTGGTAGTATAATTATTCTTCTGAGTTTTACCCTTTGGCAAAGACTACAGGCGAAATAAAAAGGCTAATAAGTAGGTGGGGACAATTAAAGTTAACGGTGGGGAACTCGCTTTCGCGAGAAGCAAGCTACGTCATTCGTCATACTCGCTCCCTTGAGAAGCAAGCTACGTCATTCGTCATTCGTCAAACTACGTAGGGGCTGCTGAATAAGTCTTGTGGTGGGGAGAGGGAATAGGGAATGGGCAATGGGCAATGGTTTCACCCCTCTGTCGAGGGAAAATTTGGTGCTGTTGTCGGCGAAAAGTTCAGGATACAAGAGGGGGGTAGTATAAAA